>JBDHWX010000176.1:0-3886 GCA_039810365.1 Bdellovibrionales bacterium
TCATGAAGGCGGAAACGTTTCGGCTCACACAACTCATCTTGTGGGTTCTGCCTTAAGTGATCCCTATCTCTCTCTTGCTGCCGGCATGAACGGTCTTGCGGGCCCTCTTCATGGTCTTGCCAATCAAGAGGTCGTAAAGTGGATCACAGAAATGCAAAAATCTCTTGGCACAGAAACTCCATCTAAGGAGCAGATTGCCGAATACGTAAAAAAGACTTTGTCAGAAGGAAAAGTTGTTCCCGGCTATGGGCATGCTGTTTTAAGAAAAACAGATCCAAGATTTTCAGCTCAACAAACCTTTGCTGAAAAACATATGCCCAATGATCCTTTAGTTAAAACCGTTTGGAACATTTTCGAAGCCGTTCCACCTATTTTACAATCTCTAGGAAAAATTAAAAATCCATGGCCCAATGTGGACGCCCACTCTGGCGCTCTCTTAAGCCACTATGGAATGAAAGAGTACGAATACTATACCGTTCTTTTTGGGGTCAGCCGTGCACTTGGTGTTTTGGCTGCAGGAATTTGGTCAAGAGCACTGGGACTGCCTCTAGAAAGACCAAAATCTGTCACATCAGAAAATGTTCGCAAATGGCTCGATGGAAAAGATCAAATCTGGGGTGATTAAGATTTTCTTTTTGGCACAACCATGACGGTAAGCCTACTTGTACAAATAAGATGATTGTGATCATCTTTAATTTCGATATTCCAAACATGAAGGCTTCGTCCAACGCGAACGGGACGAACCGTTCCAAAAACATCTCCCGAAAGTGCCGATCGAATGTGGTTGGCATTAATTTCAATGCCCACAGGCATACTTTGAGAGTCTTCTAAGCAAAGCGCAGAAGCAATGCTCCCAAGGGTTTCTGCAAGGGCCGCAGAAGCGCCGCCATGTAAGAGACCTGCTGGTTGCTTGGTACGGTGATCCACTGGCATCTTAGCAATAATATAGTCATCTCCAATTTCTGTAAAAACCATACCCAAGTGTTCGCACATTGTGTTTTTAATAGAGTTCTGAATTTGTTCTTGTGTTGGTTTTTTGTTCCAAAGCATAGAAAAACACTTTATGCTTTTTAAAATAAGGAGTCCACATGAAATATTTTGTTATATCTTTCTTTACATTATTTTTTTCTATAGCGTTTGCTCAAACCGCCAATATTCGTGATATCCCCGCAGATGGTGATACCAATATCTCCATCACCAAAGGACAAAAACCCAACGAGAAAAAATTTGAAATTGTAGATCAAGAAAATGATATCGAGGGCGAACCAGAAGTTGTATTAAAAGAAGCAAGATCCTCATGGAAAAAGGCCTGTGATGACTGGAAAAAAGAAACTCGTGAACTCAACAAAGAGAATCAAATTATTTCCATAAACTGCGGAAAAGTTTCTTGTGAAAAAACAGAAAATTCCACAAGAACTTGTAAGTCAACAGGCCATTATAAAATCACAACAAAGGTTCGTGATTAATTTAACACGGTCTTATTCTGCAAAGGATTGGGTGATTCACATTGTAATCACCCCAAAAACCTAAACATTAACTTTTTTAAATGCAAAGGTTGGCCCATACAACAATATGGCAATAATGAAATCCTAAAACAATTCTACAACGATCGTGCTGTTTTTTTAAATTAGATTTGCGTCTCAATCTAAGACGAAAAAAAATAATTATAGATGTCATTAAGGACTTTAGTCTCACATCATAACACTCCGATAAGATTAAAAATAAAGAGGAAGATAAAGTATGAAAAAACTTTTTTCTAAACGTCACCTTATTAATGGATCTATCGTTATTCTTTCTATGTTCATTTTTATTAGCTACCAAAACTGCGGAAGGGCCAATTTTTCTAAAACAGATGTCAGCAGCAAGGGCCAGTTTATTTTGGCCGACGCCAAGGTCATCAATTTCAACTGGCATGCAGGAATGTTGATGTGCGCCGGGCTCTGTACAACACAAAAAGATCTCACCATTGACATGACAACGGGAACAGTTAATTTGAAGTTTACCCAAGTTCGCGATAGATCTGGCCTTCCTGATACATCTCTATCAAGCCTTCCACCAGAGGGAACCTGGATATTTGATAGTTCTGCCATGAACAGTCTTAAAAATATTCTCGCTGATACCGATTTTGTTCCAACAAGTATTGACGGCCCGGTCGCAGCTGACGGCGCAAATGCAGCACACAACTTTTTCTTTACATCAGATCCGAGCGAAACCCCATTACGTTTGTATGAAGAATCCTGGCTCATGGGCTTTACACCAGGAGTTTATAATACCTATCGCTCTAATAATAAATTCCTTTATTGTTGGGTATATTCCAAGTTAACGACCACCGATCCCGTCTCTGGAAGTATCTTTTTAACTGATATACAAGACGGCATTTCTTCTGTTTTCAGACGTAATTTTACAAATCCAAGCAGTAGTGATTATCTTGATTGCTCTGATATTACCTTCCCAGAAGACCCACAGGCGGGAACCCCGCCCTACCATTGGGTCGACAACCACTGCGCAGGCCAATGTGTGCAGCCTGGTCAAGGCGTTCCTCCAACCTTTTTATGTCAAGACTCAAGAAATATAACCGTTGCTGACTCTTATTGCTCGGGTCAAATACAGGTTCCAAACAATAACCTTTGCCCAACTGTTTGTGATCCTGACCCAGGAGTTGCAGAGTAATAAAAGGGCCATAGCGAAAACACTATGGCCTCCTTTTTAAGAAAATGTACGCCTTTTAAGATAAAGCTTTTTTTACAGACTCTCTCTGAGACATTCGATCTTGAAAAGCTGTTAAGCCTTTCAAGTGTGAAATATCAATTTTCATATACTGCGTCCAGGTTGTCACAACATACAGGTAGCAATCCGCAACCGAAAAATGATCTCCCATTAAAAATGCACTATGAGACAAGTGATCATTCACATAGGCTAATCTTTTTTTAAGAAGTTCTAAATTTCTTTCTGGTAGAGGCTGACCAGATTTTGCCGCTGCAAAAAGAGGCGAAAATGTTTTGTGAATCTCAGTTGAAATAAATCCAAGCCATTCGATAAGATGATATCGCTCCTGGGTTCCATAGGTCGGCGCTAAGTTCTTTTTTGGAGCATGATCTGCTATCCACTGAAGGATGGCTACATTTTCTGTAAGCCTTTCTCCGTTATCAAGTTCTAAAACCGGTACATACCCTTTAGGGTTAATCGTATTAAAATCCTGATTTGCCCCATATTTTTTGGTAGCAAGATCAACTTTAATAACGTCAAAATTAAGACCCGCTTCTCTTAAGGCAATATCAGAAGCCGAACTACATGAGCCAGGTGAAGAATAAAGTTTCATAAAAATCCTCCTAAAATTAAGTTACAAACTTAATTTCTTTACAAAACGCCCAAATTACGGTTTTTGCAAGACGCTTTATGTTTAACAGATGGTAAAAAAACAAAAATCGGGCCCTTCAATATGAAGAGCCCTCACAACAAATAAAAAGGTTGGTTTTATTGACCCTCGTATGGCCAAACACTTTTTTCACAAACCGTATTTATACCACAAATTTCTACATGCTGTTCATCAATCGCCAATTGAAGGGCTTTAAGGGCCGCTTCTGAACCCAACCAAGAACCCGCTTGCCAATAGCCTGGGGCCTTAAGAGTTTTATCCACCCCAGGAAGTTCTATATCACCACCCGTTTCTGTTCCCAGGGTATGTATGGCAACAAGTTCCATTTCTTTATTGTCATTTAAAACAAAATAATCCCCGCCAGAATCACCCTGGCAAGTGTATTGTTTCTTATCATCTGAAGCCGGAAAGCTTTCAAGAGATAAAAGTTCTTTAAATATCTCTTCTACCTTCATAAAGGCATAGTTCATATAGTAGTTAGAAGAGGAACATTTCCCCATAACAAGAACA
>JBDHWX010000177.1:0-3837 GCA_039810365.1 Bdellovibrionales bacterium
AAATTTTTATTATTCAGAGATTTGGGGCTATTTTTGACATTTGCCCCACCCCTTGCGTTGACATCGACATCTGAAATGTAGCCCAAGACTCCTTGCTTAAAACGAATCTTATAAAAGGCTCCAACAGGCTTAGATGAAATTTGCGCTTTTTCTCCTGCCCTCATATAACCAATAACGGCAGAGTCAAAATCCGGCTTCTGATAAATCATAGCTCCATCTGTAATGATGACGGCCTCTTGTGCCGCCAAAAGGTTGACTGTAAATAAAAATATTAAAATGAAGATGATTCGGAGATGTAAATTCATTTTTTAATATCGTTATGCAACGTCCTTAAGTTGTTTATGATCCTCAAGAGTCTCTACAAGAAACGACTCTACCAAATCCATACTTGCCACAATGTCTTTTTGATTTTCTTCTATAATACTTTGAAACACTCTATCAATTTCCTCAACATTACTCTTAAGCTCAAGAACAGACAGTGATTCGATAATTTTTTTTAAATCATTATAAGAAGACATATAAAACCCTCCATAGTTTCTGTGTTACCATTACTTTCGGATAAATTACGTTTCAACTTGAGATATTGACTACAGACGAATGTCGAGTTGTGGGGACTCTTTCTTAATTACTGGAACTTTGTCTTGGTTAGACTTTTTAATCTTTGGCAGATTCAATGGCCTTGCCTTAAGCAAGGCTTCTGGATCCTGTTTTCTTTTCTCGAGATGGGCTTTAACAACCTCACAGGCTTTTTGTTGCGATTTCAAATAAAGAATTGGGTCAAATCCACAGTGGGGACAGGCCAAGCTCAATCGATACTGAATCTGTATCAAAGTTTCATAAAAACAAATTACAATAGCAAATATAGGAATTATTCGAAAATCAAATTTTTGAAAAAATAAAAACATGAGAACAATGCTTGCAATAAGAGAGAGGCTGATTTCAACACCACCAACGTGTTTTTTTAAATGAATAGTCCGCTTTGTTTTACAAAAAGCACAATAAAACTCTTTTGCCTGTCCACGAAACCAACTCATGAAACCCTCTTTGTATTATTATCTCAAGACTCCTCACACTTCGCAATTCTTGCTATTCATAGGTCTAGGAATAAGTCATTTTTTTTATGTATCACTACGTTTTCTAGCATGACTTTTTATATAATATTAGTAAGGGTTCCAGGAGGAAACATGGCTAAGATTTTTATTGTTATGATTCTTTTCTCATCAATTCATGCTTTTGCTCTCGATGAAGAAAAATACGATGATTACGACTCTATCGTAAATGATCTCTCAACATCTTCAAGTAGGTCATCTGGGGCAAAAGAAAGTTTTTTAGATTTTGATTCTCTTGCCATACATTTTGGATTTGGCTTTAATAATTCAACACTCAACCTAAAGTCTACAAATAGCTCTCCAAGCCAAGTTTCAGCTCAAGGATTACAGCTCAGTATGGGGGTTGATCTCTTTTCTCCGGAATATGTCGCAGAGGTGGATTACACCAATTATAACCCGACAGACAAAGATGGATACACCTACAAGCTACATGAGTACAATCTTAAGGTCTATTACCATCGACGGCTCATTTCCTTCTTAACAGGAAAAGCTGGTTTTGGAATCGGGGCACGAGATCTCAATATTCAATACTCATCTGGAGAAATAAAAGAGACAACGCCTATTGGTCAACTCTTTATTGGTGGCGAACTGAGACTTGGAAAGCATCTTGGTTTTTTATCAGATCTTAGCTATAAAACGGCACTCGACAACGGCACAGCCCAAAGATCAGCCTTTGATATTGCCATTGGTGTAACCGGCCACTTTTAATCATACGATTAGAGTTGAATCCTCCGAGATACCTCTGATAATCTATGAATCAAGTGGATCAGCATACAGACAGACAAAAAAATCAGATTCGCCAAGTACTTCGATATCTTTTGGATTATCTTAAAAATCCTCTTCTCTCGATCAAGCAATCACCCGATTGGAGTTGGCCAACTGTCATCACTGTTCAGCTTCTCCTAAGTCTTTTGTTTGGCGCCATTTCTGATTTTTTTTCAAGAGATCAATTCATTATTTTAAAAGGAACTTTATTTTTTCCTATTTCTAGTTTTACAACAACTTTTCTTGGAACAGGCTTTTTCTTTCTCATGATCATGATCTTTTTTAATACGACTGTACCATTTCTTAGACTCTATATTATTGTTTTTTTATCTCATCTTCCCTTTTTATTTCTAAGACTCTTAAGAATGTGGGTAGCGCCACTTGAACTTATTGGTTTTGCAGCTACGACAGCCCTTTTAACAATTGGCTTTGTAGAGAATTTTAAACTTCCAAAAAAACAATTAATCAAAATTTTTTCTATTCTTTATCTTGCTTATTTTCTTATGTGGACAGGACAGCAACTGCGTCGCTCTAAGAATACATTGGAATTTCAAAAAAATACCCACGAAAAAATTTTTGAAAACCTAGGATCAGAAGACGATCCCTCAGACGCCCGTTGAACCAAAACCACCCACTCCACGTTCAGAACTTTCAAGATCTGAAACCAATTCAAATTGTGCTTGCACAACAGGACAAAGAACCATTTGTGCAATTCTTTCTTGATCCTGTATTTCTACGCTCTCAAGTCCTAAATTTATAATAATTATCTTCACCTCACCTCGGTAATCTGCATCTATGGTTCCTGGTGAGTTGACTATGGAAATCCCCTTCTTTGCCGCAAGACCACTTCTTGGTCGAACTTGAATTTCGTAACCATCTGGAATTTGAAAACTAAGTGCGGTAGGAATCATTGCCCGTTCACCAGGCTTCAAGATAATACTCTCTGTGAGCTGCGCTCGCACGTCAAAACCACTTGCCAAACGCGTTTCGTATTTTGGAAGTTCTCCTTTAAAATGAGTTAATTTTAAAATTTTTAAAGGTATTTGTTGCATGTTTTCTCCATTAATTTTTATCAGGGCCCAAGGTCATATAAGACATTTTATTTATATCAACATATTCATCTAAGAGTTTATGAATATCTTTGACGTATGTTTTTTCAATTGACTCAACCGTATCACTGATAGAGCGATACTTTCCAAAAAGCATCTCATTTAAACAAAGCGAATTCATTCGAGATTCTAGGTCATCATCGTTGAGGAGCAAATATCCCCGAATCTGCGTTTTATATCGCTCCAGCATATTTTTATCAAATCCATTGCGCTTAATTTTACGTATTTCCTTTTGAATAATTTCAAGAACATCATCTTTTTTATCAGGCTCAGTTCCCGCATAAATCATCATTAAACCTGAATCCGTCGCATTAGATATGGTACTATAAACTGTATAGGCCAAACCTTTTTTTTCTCGTATCTTTTGATATAAAATGGAAGTCATTCCTCCGCCAAGGGCTGTACTTAAAATGAATGAAGCAAAGCGAAGCGGATCTTTAAGGTCTGGTGCTTCAAATCCAACAAGAACATGCGTTTGTTCAATATCCCGAAAATAATCAACCTGATGGTGATGAAATTTAGGTTTGGTTCTTTTTAGAATGGGAGATCTTTTTTCTATCTTTCCAAGAATAGGGCGAATCGCCTTCACCACCTCATCGTGATCGACATTACCTACAACGCTGACAATAATATTTTCACCACGAAAATATTTTTTATAAAAAGATCGAATATGCTTTCTCTCAATTCCCTGAACAGATTTTTCCGTTCCCAAAATTGGCCATCCCATAGGATGATCACGATAAATTTTTTCTGAAAAAAGATCAAAAATATACTCTTCGTGATCGTCAAAGCTCATGGCAATTTCTTGTAAAATAACCCCTTTTTCTGTATCAAATTCCTTTAATGGAAATGTT
>JBDHWX010000178.1:0-3824 GCA_039810365.1 Bdellovibrionales bacterium
GAAGATGATGGTATTTATTCAAATTCACTTGGAGAGATAGGAAGTCGCAAATCAAGTGGACCGTTGCGTGATTTACAACAAAAAATTGGTGTACTCGATGGTGAATTTTTTATTTACTGGTTGGTTAATCAAATATTGTAAAGGGAGCAAATGAGGATCTGGATTATCTTTTATCTATTGATAACGTCGTCATTGGCTCATGGGTTTCAGCCTACTGCAGAGATATCTCGTGCTGATGATCCTTTATTCCATTATCAATGGGGTCTTTATAATAACGGTCAATCAATATCACACGATATTGACGACATTCATCAACAAGAAATCCATGGGCGCACTGGTTATGACATTCAGTGGGAAGAGATACACAACAATCTTGCATCGCTAGAAAAAAAGATTGTTGTTGTTGCTATTGTTGACTCGGGTATTACGACAGATCATCCAGACATTAAGGATATGCTTTTTAAGAACGATATTGAGTGCATAGATGGACGTCCGCCATTTAAAACAGAAGAAGACAGGGATCACAATGATTATAGTGGTGATTGCTTGGGGTGGAATTTTGCAGCAAAATCTGAACTACAAAAAAGACAAGTAGAAGATGATATCGGTCATGGCACGCATGTGGCCGGCATTGTGGCTGCTGCAACAAATAATGGAGTTGGAATTAGCGGAGTTTCTAAAAATATCCGAATACTTCCAATAAAAGTTTATAATAAAAAAGAAGACCCCGGCGCTCCAGTCAAAAACGCAATCCCATCTCGTGTGGTGAATGCGATTCGATATGCAATCACTCGCAAAGTAGATGTTATCAATTTAAGTATGGGGTGGCCATTGGTTGCCGATACACCTGAGCTGAGAAGTATTTTTAAAGAAGCTCTTGAAAAGAACATTACAATTGTCGCTGGTGCTGGAAATGATAGTATTTCAGAAAATATTTTTCCTTGTTCCTACGAAGGGGTCATTTGTGTTGGCTCTATTGACATGGATGGATCGATCTCCTCCTTTTCAAATTTTGGAGGTGCAGTTGATTTTTTAGCACCGGGTGACAATATTTTAAGTTTATGGCCAACTACAGAAACGTCTCTTTACTTTGGATCTAAGGGTTATGAAATAAAATCGGGAACAAGTCAGTCGGCACCATTTGTAAGCGGTCTTGCTGCCATTCTAAAGTCAATCTATCCATATATCAAGAATTCAGAGATTTATGCGCGCCTTATGGCAACAAGTAAAGGTGTTCAATTAGGAAATAAAAATTTCTTGGGAGGACTTGTACAATTAAAGGATTCGATAAATGTTAAGCCACAAGCCATTGTTCGGCCTATTTTTAAGGATTTTGATCAGGTGGTGGTTCGTTCTGATCGAAGCTTCTCATTTCGGCTTCCTATTAAAAACTATTGGATGCCTACAAAAAATATAAAGATAGAAATAAAATCAGACGAGGCGGGACTTAGGTTGGTCAATCCTCGTTTGAGTATATCACACTTATCAACAAACGAAAAATCAGAATTGCAAATCCATGGGGTTGTTGAAAGCCTTGAAATTGAAAGTAAAATCAAACTAAGCGTTGTTATCATAGTTGATGGTATTAAAAAATCATACCAGACTGTCTTAAGCTTATCGCGTGATGTGATTGGGGATCCTCATACAAAGAAATATGAGATCTTCTTGGATCAGGCTAGTAATACAACGCCACTTTCGTCGATTCCTTATTACCCTAAGACATTTTATGAACCCGAATTTTATAAGTGGAAAAAAGTAGAAAATGGTCTTGTTATAAACATATTTAAGTTTCACGGACAAACTTTAGTAGAAGAAAAAAATATTACCCTATTGGGTGAAAAACTATTAATGCCGGATCTTTCTATTTTAAAAGTTGATCTGAATTATGATGGAAAACCCGATTATTTAATACGCTCTATTGCTCAAAAGCAAGATGATCAAGAAATTCATTGGTATTTATTTGACAGTAATTTTAATCCTCTTTTTGGAAAATACTCCATGTGGACTTTAGATTTTGACTCTGTTTTGCTTGATCCTAAATCTATGTCTTTCGTACGTTATGAATCTTCTGATTTTGGGACTATTGCGATTCCTGCTTTTTGGGCGACGGGCCGTATCCCAAAGATAGATGCAGATCCCAATCCGTTAAATTTTGAAGAAAATTTATCTATGAGAAGGTTTTATATTTTTGAACCTAAAATTGAAGGACATGATGTTCGTATCAAGACACGCCTTCCGCTCAATTATCAACGCCTGGATAAATTAACCCGTGAGCTTAGTCTTTCGTATCGAGAGCCTCTAAATTTATTGGCATCTTTTCCTCAGAGTTCTCAAAAGTTTGGATATGGAGAACTCCAACTGCTTGCTTCTGTCGGTCGAAACTTAAAAAAGAAATATATGACTTTAAATATTGATGCTAAATTTTTAAATGGATTCTTCAACTCACGGCAATTTTTGAATCTTGACGGAAATAATATAGATGGACATCGTATTGTGCCAAGTACGGATATTTCTCGTGAAGATCTGGACACTCAATCGGCAACCTCATTGTTTGCTGTATTTCGCAATAACATAGGGCGTACAATTCAGTTATCCGGAGACGGATTGAATATATTTAAGGAGTTTGAGGTTTCCACTCAGTCTCCCTCAGACTCTCTTGTGACTTTATTAGCTTCTTATTATGACCAAAAAGGTGTTTATTCTTTTTATGAATCAGCAAGTGATCTTATTTATAGGGCAGTATCCGATCAAAAAGATTTAATGACAACGAGATCTATTCAAAGATTTTCTTATTTGCCTGGTCATCTTTTTACTGAAAAACACTTTCCGCTCATGAGAAGGACAATGGGAAAGTGGATTCCGGCGCTCTATGTCGATGCTTCAACGATGAGTGAGAGAAGTGCATATGTGTGGTCAGCTCAGGATGATAAGTTGGTATCTCCTGTAAGGCTTAAGTACGAGATTCCATCAAATTGCGAGGCCCTTAATCCCATGGCTGATAAGAGTTCAAAGACATATTACTTTGTTCTATATTGTCAGGACTTAAAAAGTAAAAAATCGTATCTTTATACACTTGCCATTGAGTAGTTTAATCTGAGCCTTCGATCTTTTCAAAGGTTCCCATCTTGCCTTCTTGAAAGTCAATAAAGGCTTGTTGAAGTTCTTCTTTGGTATTCATAACAAATGGCCCCCTACCAATGATGGGTTCGTTTAAAGGTTGTCCACCCATAAATAAAATTTTAGCATCTTCGTGGGCAGTCATTTCAAAAGTGTTACCTTCTCTTTCAAGTAAAACGAGTTCAACGGGACCAACAATTTTTTTATCTCCAAAATCAACCTTACCACTTAAGATAAAGACACTTGCTGTATAGCCTGGCTCAACAAAAAAAACCTCTTTTTGGCCTTTTTGCAATCTGATATCAAAAAGATTGATGGGGCTAAATGTTTTTGCTGGGCCAATATGTCCTTGATAGTTACCGGCAATCACACGCAAAACACCTTTGTGACCATCACGCTCTAAAGAAACTTCTGGAATAGATTCACTTTTTATACTCTGATACCTTGGCGTGTGCATTTTATATTTTTGCGGAAGATTCACCCAAAGCTGAACCACCTCAAAAAGTCCACCGGATTTAGCAAAATCTTTTCCGTGAAATTCTTCGTGAACAAGGCCAGAAGCAGCCGTCATCCACTGCACGTCTCCGGCTTGAATCATGCCTCCGCCACCAGCGGAATCTCTGTGTTCGACCTGTCCAGAATAAACAATAGAAACGGTTTCAAAACCTCTATGTGGATGTTCGCCGACACCTTTTTTTTCAGAAGTT
>JBDHWX010000179.1:0-3759 GCA_039810365.1 Bdellovibrionales bacterium
AGGTAGAGCGTTTTGCCTGCATTTACATGGCTCACCTCAACGACCTCCTAGAACTCTCGCCACGTACTTACTTCCGTGGCTTTCGAAGGGTGATGGCTCACGAGTTGCAACTCTAAAAATAACCCTTGTGTTTTACAAAGAGTTATTTCTTTTAATCATTTAAATAACGAACAAGATCAATGCGACCGTATCGAACATACTGTGGCCATAAGGGTGTTTGAACCGATGTTTTTTCAAGCTTATTGATTGCCTCTTGCCAAGAATACCCATGACTTAAACCCCTTGCCAAGGCTCCTGACACAATCGGAGTTGCCATGCTTGTTCCGCTTAAGCTTGCCCACGTATCCATAATGTAAGTTGAGACAATATTTTCTCCCGGAGCAAATAGCATAATAGACTTGGCCCCAAAATTAGTAAATCTTGAACGGTCTTCTTGATTATAAATGGAAGACGATGCAACAGAAACGTAGTTGGGAAAATCTTTAAAAAACTCAAAAGGATAGATCTTAACACCAACGACATTATCAATATCAATATTTTCATTTCCGGCAGCATTTACAAAAATGGCTCCATGAGCTTTGACATAAGTCATAGCATCCACCAACATCTGAAGCCCCGCAGACTCATTATAATTTGGCCAATCAGAGTACACACGCCATGAGTTAGATAAAATTTGAGCACCGTGATCCACAGCATACTTCATGGCAAAGGCTGCATTGGACATAAAGCCAACGCCACCATTGCCTATAATTTTAAGAGCCATAATCTGAGCCCGAGGAGCAACCCCTTGGGCACGGCCATCTGGTTTTTTCTCTGCAGCTATAAGACCCGCGCAATGACTACCATGTCCCTTCATATCATCGGGATTGCCATTTTTATCATAAAAATTATATCCATAGACATCGTCTATATAACCATTGCCATCATCATCTGTTTTGTTATTGGGAATTTCATTTTTGTTCACCCACATTTTATTTTTTAAAGCACTGTGTGTGTAATTAACCCCTGTATCAAGAACCGCGACAATGACACCCTGACCACTAAATTGAGGATTGAGCTGATCATATTTTAAAAGATCAACATGCCAGTCATCTGGCATATTCGCACTCGCCTGTGATTGTGTTTGTCCCACAAGCTCAATGGGGACATCTAAAAAGGCAGCTTCGGCACGAAAAGCCTTTCTGATGACTTCCATAGAAAATCGCGTCTGAATCGAAAAAATAGCATAAGAGTTTTTCCCAAAAGAGACTGTCTGAATCTTTCCAAACTGCGAATCCAATTTTTGTGGATTTTTTAGAATAATTTGTTCTGCATGAACAAAATGAAACGAACATAAGAAACCAAAAATAAAGAGATATCTCATGGCCCCCTCCTTGAGTTTTTGTTGAGATATAAAAAGCATATGAGCTTCTAGGAATGGAGAAAATGCAAAAATCATATAATTATAACAAAATAACGCGATAGGTCTTTTGCAAAACTTTTCTCTATGAATATGGCCTGATATGTTGGGAACCAAAGCACAAACTTTATTTGGCAAGTTGTGACTTCAGAGACTCAAACAAAAGGACGTTTGGACTTGATTACTTAAGGTAACAGGTACCGGGCATAAGATGAAAGAACATTCGTATTTACTTATAGGCAATGGCCGCTTAGCTCATCACTTAAGATTGTATTTGCAGTCTCAAAATATTCGTGTGTCCAACTGGAATCGCAAAGAAAATTCCCCAGAAGACTTTCAAAAATTGGCTCAACAAAATCATTTCCTTCTCCTTGCCATCAAAGACTCAGCTATCGAATCCTTTATCTCAGAACACTCTCATATTGATAAAAATCGCTGGATTCACTTTTCTGGTTCCCTAAGCCTTCCGCAGATTTCAAGTCTTCATCCCCTCATGACCTTTACCGAAAAAATATATTCTATAGAATTTTATCAAAAAATTCCTTTTATCTCAGAAAAACAAAAAACAAAGTTTCTCGATATCTTTCCTCAACTTGAAAACCCAAATTTTGAAATCGCTTCTCATCAAAAAGCTCTTTATCACTCCTTGTGTGTCATGAGTGGAAATTTTACGACACTTTTATGGAATAAGGTTTCTGAGTCATTTAAAAAGGAACTGCAACTTCCTCCAGACATTTTAATTCCCTACCTACAGAAAATTTCAGAAAATTTAATCGATCACTTTTCACACAATCTTTCCCTTCCCCTTTCCGGCCCCCTGCACAGAAAAGATATTCCAACTATTCTTGCAAATCTCGATGCTCTTAAGAACGACAATTACTTAAATATTTATAAATCATTTGTGAAGGCCACAGATTCACAAATTTCAAAGGAGTTAAATATATGAATATCCTCGAACTACAAAAAATGAAATCTGAAGGAAAAAAAATTTCTATGGTCACATCTTATGATTATTGGGGAGCTCAGATTTTAAATGAAACAGACATTGATTGTCTCCTTGTGGGCGATAGCTTAGCTCAGGTTATTCATGGATATCCGTCCACCATATATGCAGATATTGATATGATGGCTCTCCATACTAAAGCTGTTTCTCGAGGAGCTCCTGCAAAATTTATTGTGGCCGATATGCCTTTTAATTCAGTTCGCAAAGGTATTTCATTTGCTATGGATTGTGTTGAAAAACTTATGAAGTCAGGAGCCAATTCCGTTAAAATCGAAGGGATTTCTGGACACGAAGATGTTATCGAGCACATTGTAAAATCTGGCGTCCCCGTTATGGGGCATTTGGGATTAACGCCACAATCTGTCCACCAACTTGGCGGCTATAAAGTTCAAGGTCGGGATAAAGAAACTTACGATTTTATTTTTCAATCTGCACTTCGATTACAAGAGCTGGGCTGCTTTGCCCTTGTCCTAGAATGTGTTCCCCAAACTCTTGGAACCGATATTTCTAAAAACCTTAAAATTCCAACGATTGGTATTGGCGCTGGACCTAATACCGACGGACAAGTTTTGGTTTTTCAAGATATGCTAGGTCTTCTTGGTGGTCATAAACCCAAATTTTTAAAAACCTTTTCAGATGGTAAAACTCTATTTAAAGAAAGCTTTCAACAATTCAACATGGAAGTAAAAGAGAGAATCTTTCCAAGCAGTGAGGAAAGCTACCTATGACAAAAATTATCGAAGGTGTTTCTTCGTATCAAGAACTTTACGAAAAAGATTTTAAGTCTCTTAAAATTGGTTTTGTCCCAACCATGGGAGCCCTCCACGACGGACACCTCTCCTTGTTAAAACAAGCTCAAAAGGAAAATGATATTTCAATTTGTAGTATTTTTGTCAATCCGACTCAATTTAACAATCAAGACGATCTTGCAAAATACCCTAAAACTTTTCGTGATGACCTTAAAAAGCTTGAATCCGTTCACACCGATTTTTTATTTTACCCCAACTACAAAGAGGTTTATCCAGATTCTTATCGTTATCGTATCCAAGAAACCGAGTTTTCCAAATCTCTTTGTGGACAATATCGACAAGGACACTTTGATGGAGTCTTAACCGTTGTTATAAAACTTTTTAACATCATTCGGCCGACGAAAGCTTATTTTGGAGAAAAGGACTATCAACAACTCAAGCTCATCCAAGATATGGTGAAAGCCTTTTTTGTGAATGTTGATGTTGTGGCTGTGCCTACGGTGCGTGATCGCACGGGTCTTGCCTTAAGTTCACGCAATGCCAGACTCAGCCCTGAGGGGTTAAAAAAGGCCGCTCTATTTGCAAAACTCTTGCAACAACAAAAACCA
>JBDHWX010000180.1:0-3716 GCA_039810365.1 Bdellovibrionales bacterium
CAACAAAACTTAATAGATGGTATCAACGCCTTGATCGCTTTTATGATAGCACCATTATTAAAAATGCTCCTATGGCTATGACTTATGAGGTTCAGCCACCTACTATTTTAAAATGGATTTTTCCACATAAAGCCTTTGCTGTAGAAATGAAAACCCAAGGTTCGAGTCATTATGTGACGACAAATCCCACTAATGAAGAGGGTATCGTAACACAGGTGCCAACAACAAATGATGGTGACACTAACCCTGATGCAAATCACAATGGACCAAATGCAATTCAGTATGTTTCCGTTGGTGCAATTAATTGTCAGGCAACTCCTCGCCCGAATAGTTGTAAAACATGTAATGCCTCAGATCGTATCTCAAGCTGCATGGAGCTTGTTTTTATTCCACCGTGGATAGGTCCCAGTGCCCGTGCTTACGGATCAGTTCGAAATAATCCAAATGCTTTTCATCAAGTGATTCGATTTTAGTTTTGAATCGACTTAAATAATTCTAAAAATTCAAAAGGCGTAATAGCCTCTTTATTTAAGGGTGTTGTTGAAAAAACAACGCCCATTGTTTCTTTGCGATCAAAAGACCCATGTGTAGAATGAACCCCGCTAATGGCCGTTAAGAGCTCAAGAGTTGGGTTTGTAAAGGCGTAACCAAGTTCTGGGCTAACCAATACAGAAGCTGGCACTTTTGCATTTTTATAAAAACCTTCCCAGGCCCTTACAAGGGCATTGGGGTATTGGTGATTAAGCGTTTTATAGAAATAATCCTGCCATAAAAGAGAATTTTTCTTTTTAAAAAGATCTATTTGATCAAAGGGATCTTTTCCTGAGAGAAGTTGATAGGAAACGGTTTTTTTAATGGGGTTAATGGTAATCAGAGATTGGCCAATAGATGAATACACATGGAGTACGTTTTCTTTTTCTTTGGCAAGGGCAACATGAACATGGGGAACTTGAGCAAAGTCTTTAGCAAGTAAAAGCTCTTGGCCTGGTAGGGTATAAAAAGCCCCAAAGGCAATGATTTCTGAAGCGACAAAGGCATAATCGTTTTTATCTCGAAGAGCTTTTTTAAGTTGAAAGCCATTTTTTTTAAGTGTTTCTTCAAATTCAATAGCTTTTGGTTTTTGAAAAAAATTTCCGTGGTCACTTACCATCACAATATCTAGGGGCCGTTTATATTTTTCTTCAAAACTTTTTTGAAGTTTTTTTAGTCTGCGATCTAAAGCTTTGAGATATTCTAAAATTTGTTCTTCTCCGTGGGTGTGAGAAACAATATCCGTACTTATAATAAAAGCCTTATAAAGAGATGGCGGATTTTTAGAATTTTCTAAGAGTTTGCGAGATATAGAGTCTGTCCAATAAAGGGTTGTGGTTTCTGACCACGCCATGGTGGCAAGGTGTTGTAAAAAACCTTCGGCCTTAAAATCAAATTTTTTTTCATAGTGAGGAGGTGTTGTGAGGTGAGTGATCAAGTTTCCAACTTCTTTACCAAAGGAGCCGTCAGCATTTTTTGAAAATTCAAAGTGTCCCTTGGTATAACTTTTTTCAACAGGAACTCCCAAAATATGGGCCCAATTGGGGTCAGAAATAGAGGGAAAGCTTGCCACCATTGGAATGGGCCTTTGAAACTGCCTAAAATATCCCCCATCAAACATTTTAAGAATGGTGTCATAGCCAATACCATCAAGGGCTAAAAGTAAAATGGAACGATTCTTTTTGGCACCTTTAGCAATTGCGCTATGTTGCATTCCCAAAGAGATCAAGATGGCCATAAGAAACCAATTTAATCGTGACATGTTTGGCAGGATAACTTAAATATTGAATAGAAACAACATGTTGAGGAGATCGAGATGAAGACTAAAACTTTTCCGTCAATGTTGGATTTTAGTATTCCAGAAAGTCGTCTTATAACAGATGCTTTGGCCGTTTTTTTAGGAAGTCTTTTTCTTGTTTTAGGTGCCAAAGTTTCTATTCCATTGCCCTTTACTCCGGTCCCTATAACAGGCCAAACTTTTTCTGTTCTTGTTTTAGGCTCTGTTCTTGGTAAAAAAAGAGCGCCACTTGCAGTTTTAAGTTATGTTTTTTATGGCATTTTGGGATTTCCAGTTTTTGCAGATCACCACGGTGGAATTCACACACTTATTGGTGCCACTGGCGGTTACCTTTTAGGGTTTGTTTTGGCATCTTGGTTTATTGGATATTTGTGTGAAAGGGGATGGGATAGATCTTATATCAAATCTCTTTTTGCCATGACTCTTGGCCATCTTCTTATTTTTGCCATTGGTCTTTTGTGGCTAGTTCCTTTTGTAGGAATTCAAAATATTTTAGTTATGGGTTTTTATCCTTTTGTTCTTGGAACAATTGTGAAAACTTTTTTAGCGGCAAGTACTTCTTCTGTTGCCTGGCTTGGATTAAAAAAATTAAAGGAATAAATTATGTTAGATGTTCTTGATTCAAAAATGCCATTAGAATTACAAGAAAAAGCCAAAAAAATTATTTCACAATTTGGTTTAGAAAATCTTAAGGTATATCACGATCCGAAATCATCAGCCATTATCTTTGAAAAAGATCGTCGGGTGGTGAGTGTTCCTGTTGTCTTAGTGGATGAAAATAAATGGAGTGATATTCGTTATCTTTTTCGAGCAACACTTGAATCTGGCAATTCTCTCTGGAACCGTAATGCCGAACACAACGAATGGTCCGGTGACTGCTTCTACGACTAAAGGTGCCAGCCGCTTTTTAGGCCAAAGGTCTTGGTAGATGGGGCAAGCGCCTCATTTTTTTAGAGTTCACATTTAAAATAAAATCTTTTCAAAGTCCATTTGCACTAGAATTTTTTAATTTGGAAATTAGTTTGTTTTTTAGGCCCTAGGTCTTGTGAGTTTCTTTATATTCTTTTATTAAATTCCGATTGATATCAGAGGCTTATGAATAAATATCATCTGTTAACATTAATACTTTTTGTTATCATTTTTTCGGGCTGTCAAAAGGCAGAAGAAAAAAAAGCAGTTGATGCAAATGACGTCATTGTTGAGGCGCCAGAAGTGGTGTCTGTTGATCCTAACTATGCAGCCAATAATAATCTTCCCGTTGTTAGTGGTACAGCAACAAAAACTCTTATAGTTAAAATTTATTCTGATGCCGCATGTGCGGCAAGTGTGCTGGCTTCTGGAGTTGCTGATAATTCAGGAAACTTTTCAATAACGGTTCCCGTTGCTGATGATAGCACCACAACTATGTATGCAAAGGCATTTAATGGTCCCTATACGAGTCCGTGTTCGACAAGTTTTGTAACTTATGTAGAAGACTCTGCTCCTCCGGCCATGCCGACGATGACTTCTGTTGTGCCCGCAGGGCCAGCAAATCAAAATAATATTACAGTTAAGGGGACGGCAGCAGCATTAAGTACAGTTAAGATTTTTACAAATAACACATGTACAGGGACTCCTGTTGCCACTGTAGCGGCCAATGGCTCTGGTAACTTTTCTCAGTCACTTACGGTTTCAGACAATACAACTACAAAATTTTATGGAGCAACTTATAAATCTAATGGAAACCATAGTGCTTGTTCTTCAACAAGTGTTACCTATATTGAAGATTCAACTCCTCCGGCTCCACCTGTCATTACAAGTTCTGCTCCTGTGTCGCCATCCAACACCTCAACAACTCCAGCTATTCAAGGAACGTCTGAAAAATCTGCAACCATTAAGCTTTATACCA
>JBDHWX010000181.1:0-3568 GCA_039810365.1 Bdellovibrionales bacterium
AGCTTCTTCAAGAGAAATAACTAAATTATATTTGAGATCTGAGCCTCGCACCGCGCGTTGGCGGCGCTGCTGTGTTTGTGCATTAAAAAACTCTCCAAATAATTCAGAAAACAAATCCTGAAAAGATTCTCCGCCACCGCCTTGTGTTCGAAAATCAAATCCCCCAGAAGAATAAGAGTGTTGCCTTGGTCCACTCGAACGCTTACCAAACCCCGCAAAGGGATCAAAACCGTGAAAGTGATGTGAATAATTTGGGTTAGATCCGTATTGATCGTAAAGCCTTCGCCTCTCTTTGTCTTTTAGGGTTTCGTAGGCTCGAGTGGCTTCTTTAAATTTTTCTTCTGCACTTTTGTTGCCAGGATTTTTATCTGGATGATATTTCATGGCAAGTTTGCGATAGGCTTTTTTAACCTCATCTTCTGTGGCATTTTTTTGAATGCCTAAAATTTTATAAAAATCTTCGTTTTTTTGACTCATAAGTTATTTTGGCTTGTTGTCTTTTGGGGCCTCGGCAACGACAACGCGACCGTGCCTTATAATGCGGTCGTGGAGCTTGTATGGTTTTGTAAAGACCTTGCTGATATACCCAGGCTTTACGTCTGCAGAGACTTCTGTCCCCATAGCCTCGTGAATATTGGGATCAAAAGCTTGCCCCAACGCCGGTACTTCGGTTACGCCAAAACGATTCAACACATTTTTAAACTCAGAGGAAATCATGGCAATGCCATCAGCAAAACTTTTTAAATTTTCTGGTTTGATTTCCACAGACATGGCACGTTCAAAATTATCAAGCAAATCTAAAAATGCGCGCACCATTGCTTCTGCGCCATATTTTACAAGATCAGATCTTTCTTTCAGAATACGTTTTTTGTAGTTTTCAAAATCCGCCTGCAAATACAAAAGATCTTTTTTTGCCTTCTCAAGATCACTTTGTAGGCTATCAGTTTCTTCCGCATCTGGAGTGGGGTCTGTTATTACGGGCTCATTCTTTTCTGATGGGGCATCGTTGTCGTTATCTGCCATGTTGACTCCTTACATTAGCTCAATGCCTCAATATAGGTCTTCTTTTAAAAACGTCAACCGCTCAAAGACCAGATTTGATAAAATTCTACCCTCTTTTGTCAAATAAAAGCGATCATCTTTTTCTTCCAGTAGGCCTCGCTCTTGGAGCCTTACAAGCTCTTGCTCCATAACGTGCGGTAGATCTTGAAATTTTTTTAAAAAATCATTTTTAGAAAGTCCCTTTTGGGTATAGCGAAGAGCTGTATAACAAAACTCCGTCATTGCCTGGTGTTTTTCAAGACTTTCGAGGTAAGGCGGAGGTATTTCATTTAAAAAATGAGAAGAATTTTTTAAAGAGAGAACGTGCTTTTCATAAGAACCATAGGTGCGAGGGTTAGAAAAACGTGTGCCCCACGAACCAGTTTCTGGATAATACGAATGTGCACTCAGGCCCAATCCAAGATAGGGGTTGTGTGTCCAATAAATAATATTGTGCTGAGATTCTTTTCCCGGAACGGCAAAATTTGAAATTTCATAACGCAAAATGTTTTGTGAAGATAAAAAGTCCTCAATAAAGTGAAACATTTCAACCTGTGTATCGTCTGGCGGACGATTTTGAGATAAAAAATGTTGATGAGGCACATTGAGATAATAAGTGCTAATGTGTGAGGGGTGATACGCAAGCATTTCATTTAAATCATTTTTTGTATCTTGGAGAGTCTGTCCGGGTAGTGCAAAGAGTAGATCCATTGAAACATTCATTTTTTTATTTGCCAGAATAGCAAGCGTTTCTCGAGTGTCTTGTGCAGAATGTTTTCGCCCCAGGTTTTTTAAAACAGAATCTTGAAACGTTTGAACGCCAACACTAAAGCGGTTGATCCCAAGCTCAACAAGCTCTGATATTTGATCGGGCAAAAGTGTTCCGGGATTGATCTCAATTGTAATTTCAAGTCCAGATTTTAAGTGAAAGCTATTTTTTAACTCTCCGAGAATTTTTGCAAAGTTATATGGTGCCATGAGGCTGGGTGTCCCGCCCCCAAAATAAATACTGGTGACAGTTTGCTGCGGGACAAAGGATTTTTTTTGTCTTATCTCTTTGAGCAAAAGTTCAGTATAATGATCTTGATCTGGTATTGCTCCAACTTCGTATTTTGCAAAATCGCAATACGAACAAAGTTGAAGGCAATACGGGATGTGAATATAAATTCCAAACGACATAATGAGGCGATATGAAAATCCAATCCTTTCAATTGGCAAACAAACTTAAGGTTCTCCTTTGCGAAAATCACAAAGCACCCGTTGTCACGATTCAAAGTTGGGTTCGAACAGGCAGTGCTGACGAACAAAAAAAACAAGAAGGTTTAAGCCACTTTATAGAGCATCTGCTTTTTAAAGGCACGAAAAAATACAAGGTTGGAGAAATTGCACAACTTATAGAGGGAGCCGGGGGGGATTTAAACGCATATACATCTTTTGACCAAACGGTTTTTTATATGACCCTTTCTAGCGAATTCCTTGATTTTGGCCTTGATGCCATGAGTGAAATGATGGGCAGCCCACAATTTGATCCTGAAGAAATCGACAAAGAGCGAGAAGTTGTCATCGAAGAAATAAAAAGAACAAAAGACAACCCTTCTCGAAAATCAAGCCAAATGCTTTTTTCTTCTTTATATAAAGAACACGGCTACGTTCGCCCCGTCATCGGATACGAAGACGTCGTTCGCAATACAAAACCCCAAGATATTAAAAAACTCTATTTTGAACGATACTGTCCAGAAAATATGTTTTTGCTGATCATTGGAGACTTTGACCCCCAAGAAATGAAAAAGAAGATAAAAAAGAACTTTTCGACCCTTCGCGGAAAACTCAAAACCATAAAAAGACAACAAGAAAAAAAAGAGACCAAACAAGAGCTCTTGATAGAAAAAGCTCCTTTTCGCGAAACGTATTTAAATCTTGCGTGGCCAATTTTTGGCGTCACAAAAGATGAAGTTGTAACACTCGACGCTCTTTCGCATATCTTATCTTATGGAGACAACGCCCGCCTCGTGCAGACGCTCAGAATAAAAAAACCCCTTGTTAACGAAATTGGGGCATATCAATTTGAATCTAAAGATCCCGGATTTTTTTCAATCTCAGCACAGCTAGATTTTAAAAATCTTGAAGAATCTCTAGATGCAATAGCAGAAGAAATTTTACTTCTACTCATAGAAGAACCCAGCCAACACGAGCTTTCTAAAATGATCATTCAAACAGAGGAGTCAGAATACTATCAAGAAACCATGGACGCTCTTGCAAGGAAGTATGGCAACAATGAATTCCTCTATAAGGATCCCAATTATTTTTTAAAATATCTTGCACAACTTAAAAAAATTAGCCCGCAGAAGATTTCCAGAACCGTAAAGAAGTTTTTAACACCAGAAAACTTGAGACTGACCATTATGCATCCGGAGCAAGAGGCATCCCCCCGAGAATTGATTTTGTCATGGCGCTCTGATTTTGCACAAGCCTTCCAAGATCTTGCTGGACAAAGGCCCGCTAAAAACTTGAGTCAGAAAATACAAAA
>JBDHWX010000182.1:0-3565 GCA_039810365.1 Bdellovibrionales bacterium
AAAGGGGTGCAGCTGTCACGGCATCATCAAAAAACATTTCAAAAAAATCACCCATACGAAAAAATAAAATTTTATCCGTATGAGCCGACTTAACATCCCAATATTGCTTCATTAAAGGAGTTATTTTTTTTTGTGATTTTTCCCCAATTTGCATGGACCTTTTCTATCCAAATCTGCCTTAAAAAGGTACCTGCTTATTTTAGGTTTTACGGCGCGTCATGAGTGTGCTTTTAGATGTTTAACGCGCCGTAAAACCTAAAATAAGCAGGTACCTAGAGGGTCGAAAGGAGTTTTTGGTAGATGCCATCAAAGGCACCGTTGGACATAATTAAAATAACATCACTAGATTTGGCTTCCTTTTTTAAAAAAGAAACAATTTCATCTACCTTGGGTATGAGATAGGCATTTTTTCCCTTCTTCTTTAAATCCTTTACTATCATTTGAGGCGAAAGCCTTTCTTGCTCTTTTAAAAGTTCTGCATGAAAAACATCTGGCAAAATCACAACGTCTGCACTTTCAAAAGCTTTGGCATATTCGTTTTGAAAAAAATTTCTTCTTGAGGTCGCAGAACGTGGTTCAAAAATAGCAAAAACTTTTTGATTCTTATATCTTTCTTTTATGGCCTCAATAGTGACTAAAACAGCGGTCGGATGGTGAGCAAAATCTTCTATGATTGTAATCCCATGAGGTTCACCAATAATTTCTTGTCTTCTCTTAACTCCCAAAAATGTTTCAAAAGATTTTTTAACTAGGTCCATCTCCCAATCCAATTCTTTTGCCAAAGCATAGGTTGCAAGTGCATTTAAGATATTATGTTTTCCAAAAACCTTAAGTCGAACTCGATCAAGTTTCTTTTCATGATAAAAAACATCAAACAAGCAAAAATCTTTTTCAAACGAAATATTTTTTGCCTGATAATCTCCACGCTCCAAACCATAAGGAATTTTCTTTGCCTGAGTTGTTTTTGCAACTTCCAAAACATTTTCATTTTCTGCCCAGTAAACAAAATAACCATCTTGAGGAACAAGTTCCGCCAATCTAAAAAAAGATTTTTTTACATCTTCTAAATCTTTATAGATATCAGCATGATCAAATTCAACAGAAGTTAAAATGACTGATCTTGGACGATAATGAATAAATTTAGGAACCTTATCAAAAAAGGCCGTATCATATTCATCCCCTTCAATCACAAAAAAATCACCTGATGGAATTTTAAATGAGAACTCAAAATTTTTTGGAATTCCACCAATTAAAAAACCTGGCGTTTTCTTACACGTCTCGGCCGTCCACGCCATCATCGAAGTTGTTGTTGTTTTACCATGGGTCCCTGCAATCACAACGGAATGTCTATTCTCAATAACATACTCCCCAATAGCCTTTGGCAAAGATGTATAGGGAATGTCCGAGGCCAGAAGAGCTTGGGCTTCTTCATAATCTCGCCTGATAACATTTCCCACAATCACAAGATCAGGCCGTGGAACAAGATTTTCCTTTTTGTAGCCTCGTTGAATCTGAATTCCTAATTTTTCAATTTGTGTCGACATAGGAGGATAAATGTTTTGATCACTCCCCGAGACAATAGCCCCCATACTCTTAAAAAGCCCAGCAAGTGATGCCATGGCTGTTCCACAGATTCCCATAAGGTGAACGTGTTTCCCCTTTAGATTCATGATAACTCCTGAAAAATCAGATCATGTAAGGTTGCTCTTAATTGGCGAAATTTTTCTCCCTTATCTCGACCATAGAAAACACGATTGGATAAAATATTCACAATGAGATCATTTTTTGTGTCAAACCAAAAAGATGTTCCCGTAAAACCCGTATGGCCAATGGTCTCTGAAGACATGAGTGTTCCAGCTGTAGAATTCAAATTGCTCTTCATCATAAGACCCAAAGCGAAATCTCCAACCTCTTTAGAAATCGCCCTCTTAAAAAAAGTTTGGACTGTTTCTTGAGAAAACAATTTTGATTTTTTTTCTCCTAAGCACACACTCCTTAAAGTTAATATCCACTGTGACAAATCCTTTATCGATCCAAAAAGTCCCGCATGAGGCGCAACCCCTCCGAGTGCCCATGTGTTTTCATCATGAACCTCACCCTGAAGTCTTATTTTTCTCCAGGGACACTCCTCTGTTGGTGCATATTTTTCTTTTTCATAAATAGGCTTATTATCAACATGAAAATGGATGTGCTCAAGGTAAAAGGCCTCTTGAATTTTTACCCATAAACTTAAAAGATCCGATTGAAAAAAGCTTTCTAAAAAATACCCCAAGAATAAAAAATTAAGATCAGAATACGTAGCTTTTCGAACCGTGTCGGGTTTTTCTTCTGCAAGTATGGCTTTGAGTTGCTCCCATCGCTGTTGTCTTGAAGTACTCAAATTGATATTCTTGTAAAGAGGCTTCCACCACGTCAGACCCGATGTATGAGTTAAAAGCTGTCTGATTTCAATAAAAGGTTGAACATACCAAGGAAGATATTTTAAAAGCTTTTCTTCTAAGATACGAGGCTCTTGCTCATAAACATGCATCATAAGAGTCGTTGTAAAAATCGTCTTTGTGAGAGAGGCAAGATCATAGTAAGGGTAAGTTTCCCCTACTTCGATATCAATTTTTTTTTGACCATTTTGATAGACCTGAAGCACCAGGCCTGGGGTGACATCCACGATCAGTTCTGAAATTTTCTTTTTGATTCTTTTTTCTTGTAAAGAAATCAAAAGGTCCCTCCGGTGTGACAAATCAATTGAGGACTATGAGATAAAACCAACGTGCTTTTTGTCTGAAACGGCAAAGCTCTCACAACAGGGCCGTGTCCCGATGGAACACCTCTTAAAACAGGAAACGATGATCTTTGGGCAAAGCGTTTTAAAGCTGGAATCGTGAGATCACTTCCATTTCTTTCTTGCCCACCAACAAAATCACCAAAAATAACAGCTCGAACACCTTTAAAAATTCCAGCATTTCTCAAATGCTCAATGGACCTTTCAATGGCATAGCCTCTTTCGTCGATATCCTCTAAAAAAACAATTTTGCCTTCAAAGCTTGGAGAGTATTTTGTTCCCGTTGTAGATTCCACGATGCAAAGATTACCTCCGCCCACAAGTCCATGGATATTGCGATATTTTTTGGCAGCTTCGTTCATTGGTATTAGCCCAGAAAACACAACTTCTTCTTTTTTACCAAAAATCACATTTTCAATGTCACGTCTTTCTTTAACCTCGTTTGCACCTTTTTTACGACGACCTAACATAGAAATCATTGGCGCATGAAGAGATGGCCAACTCCAATGTTGATTTAAAAAAAGGTGAATAAAAGTTGTGTCACTAATTCCTACAAAAACTTTTACCTTAGATGGTTTTTTCCATGACTTTAGCTCTTCCATAAACCGAAATCCACCCGAGCCACCACGTAAAGCCCAAATGGCACTGGAGTCTTTGGCGTAAAAAGCATACTTCATTTGGCGAAGTGTATTTTCATAGGAGTTGGCATAAACAAAATCAGGCCTAACCAAATCTTTCGGGAGGCGAACCTGTAAACCAAGAGACTGTAAATAACGAACACCTTCT
>JBDHWX010000183.1:0-3541 GCA_039810365.1 Bdellovibrionales bacterium
AGTACTTTGCAATGGTTTGGGCCAAAAGAGTTTTGCCCGTTCCCGTTGGACCAATAAGAAGGATATTGCTTTTTTGTAATTCAATATCATCTTTTTTGCTCGTGCTTGTGACTCGTTTATAATGATTATGTACGGCTACGGAGAGGGCCTTTTTGGCATGCTCTTGGCCAACAACATAGGAGTCTAAAAATTCTTTGATCTCTTGTGGTTTTGGAACTTTAAAAGTTCCATCAGAAGTTGTTTGAACTTCTTTTTCTCTTTCTTCGGCTATGATGTCGTTACACAGATCAATACATTCATCACAAATATAAACACCTGGCCCCGCAATGAGTTTTTTAACCTCTTTTTGACTTTTTCCACAAAAACTACAAGATAATCCAGCTTGATTTTTTTTATTCATCTCTGCGCATCCCTCGTTAAAATTCTCATTTTATGTTTTTGAAGTTTTTCTAAAATCAACAACATGGTCAATCAGACCATACTCTTTTGCCTGCATGGGGCTTAAGAAATGATCTCTTTCCATAACATCTTTTAAAAATTTAACATCACGACTTGTGTGTGTTGCATAAATTTCTGTAAGCATATCCTTAATTCTTAGCATTTCTTTGGCGTGGATTTCAATATCTGTGGCCTGACCGCTAATGCCTCCACCTGAAATTAGGGGTTGGTGTATCATGACTCGCGAATGAGGCAAGGCATAACGCTTTCCGTGAGTGCCGGCTGCAAGCAATAGCGACCCCATACTTGCCGCCATACCAATGCAGTATGTTGCAATATCACATTTTACAAATTGCATAATATCATAAATTCCAAGACCCGCGCTAACGCTTCCCCCCGGGCTATTGACATAAATTTGAATGTCCTTTTCAGGATTTTCGCTTTCTAAAAATAAGAGCTGTGCAATCACAAGATTGGCAACCTGATCATCAATTGCTGTACCAATAAAAATAATTCTCTCTTTTAATAGACGAGAATAAATATCAAAGCTTCTTTCTCCGCGCGACGTCTGCTCAACAACCATTGGAATTAACGGCATATAATCTCCCTAACCTCTTTATTTCGACACTTCTTTAGATGCACTACAGTGTGGTTATTTAAAAGCCAATGGCAACCCTGTAGCTGATCCTTTTCTACCTTATTATCGGCTAAATTGTTTGTGGCTTGATAATTTCACAACAAACAAGACTCTTTTTATCTGTAACAAAATTGACCTTAGTCGAGGTCATGTTGTATGCTTCTTAAGCTGGATTCGTAATTCAATCCTCCAAAAATAAAAAACTCAACCCGAGGTAGAAAATGGCATTGGAATTCTCTTTTCTTACAAAAAACATAAATCAACTTGAAGGCCCGACTTTAGTCTTATTTACAGAAAAAGCCGCAAGAGATAAAAAGCAAGGAGTTCTTATTAAAGGACTACCTAAGGAACTCTCTGCAAAACTCAACGCCGACATCCAAGAAACCTCTTACAAGGGCAATACTTGCGAGACGTTTTTTTTGGCAGGATACAACCTTTTAAACTTTAAAAATCTTTTATTGGTTGGACTTGGTTCCACAAAAGATATGGATCATGAATCTTTCCGACAAGGCATTGCCTGCGCATACCGCGCCCTTAAGTCTTACAAAATCAATGAGGCAATTGTTGCCTTTGATACTGTTCCGACAACTACAAAAAATAAAGACTCTTTTTTAAACGCACTTTTTGAAGGCTTCTATCTTTCAAGTTATAGTTTTGATGACTTTAAAGAAAAAAATAAAGATAAAAAAGCTCTTAAAGTCTCTCTTGTCTCTGGCTCTGTCGCCAGCACCAATTCTGCAAAAAAGATTCACGCTAGCGCACAAATTGTTTCTGAAGCTGTGAATTTTGCAAAATGGCTTGGAGATATGCCTGGCAATCTTATGACTCCTCCCATTTTAGCACAACAAACAAAAAAAGCAGCAGAAGGCTCAAAGCTAAAAGTGACTGTCTGGGAAAAAGACAAAATTAAAAAAGAAAAAATGGAATGCCTCTTGGGAGTTTCTCTGGGCGGCGGTCCAGATCCTCGTCTGATCATTATGGAATACAAGGGCGGTGGCACAAAAAATAAACCACTTTGTTATGTCGGCAAAGGGCTTACTTTTGACTCAGGTGGAATTTCCATAAAACCTGCAGCCGCCATGGAAGAAATGAAGTACGACATGATGGGAGGCGCTTCTGTTATTGCGACCATGCTTGCCATTGCAAAATTAAAACTTAAAGTTAATGCCATTGGCATTGTGCCTTCATCTGAAAATATGTCGGGCCCCATGGCCAATAAGCCCGGTGATATTTTAACGGCTCGCAATGGAAAAACCGTTGAAGTAAACAACACCGACGCCGAAGGGCGTTTGATTTTATCCGATGCCCTTGTTTATGCTTCCGAACAAAATCCAGAATTTATTGTAGATGCTGCCACTCTGACGGGAGCCATGGTGATTGCTCTTGGCGATGTTTATACAGGTTATTTTTCTGGTAACGATGCCCTTGTGCAAAAAATTAAAAAAGCAGCAAGCGCAAGTGGAGAACGCATTTGGGAAATGCCAGTACATGAAGAACATCTTAAGGATATGAAGGGTACATTTGCAGATCTACAAAATGTTTCGGCAAGAAGAGGCGCCGGAAGTGCCACTGCTGCAGCTTTTTTGAGTGAGTTTGTGGGTGCTAAAATTCCTTGGGCCCACTTTGATATTGCAGGAACCGCTTGGCACAACGGACACAGGCTTCCCTATACTCCTAATAAGGGAGCTTCTGGGCTTATCATTCGTACCTTTATTGAACTTGCAAAACTTTATGCTAAATAATCAAAACATAAAAATCTTCGGCATGGCTTTTTTATGATTTTAGAAAAGCAAAAAAAAATTGTAGAAGAGTTTGCAAAATTTAAAACGTGGGAGGAAAAATACTCCCACCTTATTCATTTAGGTAAATCTTGTAAGATTGATCCACAATACCAGACCGATAAATATCGAGTGAAGGGATGTCAATCTTCGGTTTGGATGTTCGCAGAACTCAAAAATGGAAAAATTTTTTATCAGGCCGATAGTGATGCGGCCATTGTAAAAGGATTAGTTGCTCTTGTTATCAGAGTCTTTAATGAAGAAGACCCTAAAGACATTATGACAGCCCCCGTTGATTTCTTACAAGAGCTTGGCTTAAGTACGCATCTTTCACAAACCCGAGTGAGTGGTCTTGCTTCTGTTATTAAGCAAACAAAACTCTTTGCCTACGCTCTAAGTTTTTCTGCGTCTGCAAATTAGCTGCTTACTGTAGCACAGAGAGAAACTCAGCCCAGCCTGTCTTTTTATTAAATTTTAGATTTTGAAAACGCTGAATATTCTGGCTGTAGTAATCTGTAACCCCCATCATCGGCTGCCCATTCATATCCTTCATGTTGGGTAACCAAATGGAAACGCCAAATGAACGCCCCTCGTGATCTCCTCGAGCTTTATTGGCCACAACAAGATTTTTATATAGAGACTCCACAGCGTTAATAATTGTTTTATCCATTCCGACATTTGAAGCCTT
>JBDHWX010000184.1:0-3506 GCA_039810365.1 Bdellovibrionales bacterium
AAAGAAAATACATGTCCAGTAATAATGAAGATGCTGCTCAAACAAAATCACGCCTCCTAAATAAAATAACGGATAGAGTTAGGAAAAAAAGTATCCATCCTACGGAGTAGGCACTGGCGAAAAATATTTTACTAGCAGAGACCCTTTCCCCGTAAACCACAAGATTCATCCAATTCATATTTTCAAAGTTTGGCAATACGTGAACAAGGGTATTGCTGATCTTTTGAAGAAAAATATTTTGCCCGTTGTGAGCAATAACATAGAGGCCATCCATTCCGTGACCTATCAAAAATAGTCCGATACTACATATTACAACAAGCATCGGACGCATGACTGTACTTAAAAAAATCGTAAAACCGAGGAGAATGAGCATTTCAAGAAATATACCGAAGATAGCAAATAAAAATGGAGCATAGTCATCCCACCCCGTGACATAGAGAATTAAAAAAAGCATGGTACCCAAACCAAATAAAATCACGACTAATATTTTTGCAAAACCTAAAAATTTACCTAAAAGAAATTGAGTGCGACCAATAGGATAAGACATAAGAAACAAAATAGTTTTTTTCTCTATCTCACGATAAACAAGTGTAGACCCAATAAAAATAGTTATAATGCAACTTGAAATTAAAATACAAGAAAGACCAAAATCAGCCGTCAATCGCAGATTCTGATTCACAGAAAGCTGCGAAAGCAACAAGCCCATACCAATAAGAACCACTGAAAATAATAACAAGATATAAAGAATCTTATCCCGAATGAGCTCTCTTGCTGTGTTCTGTGCTATTAATAGAATACCTTTCACGCATTTCCCTCAATAAAACTTTTAAAAGCACTTTCTAAAGATTTTTGATTTTGTATAGAAAGTATTTCTTTTTTTTCTTTTCTTAAAAAATCAATACTTTTTTGTACTTCTTCTTCCGAATCAACCATCATAATTTGATTTCCTAAATGTTGATCGCAATATTGAATTTCAAACTTAGGATTTAACTTATTAATAAAACTTCGTGTTTCTCCAGAGTATTTTACCTCTCCTTTATCTAGGATAACAATCTGATCACAGAGATCTTCGATATCTTGTAAAAGATGACTACTCATAAGAACCGTCATCTCTTTTTTTGCCTGCAAGTATTTAAGTATCTCTTTGACCAGAGCGCGACCCGAAGGATCAAGATCTGCCATAGGCTCATCAAGAAACATAAACTGAGAATTGCGAAGAATGGCCTGAGCCAAACCCATTCGCTGATACATCCCTTTAGAGTATTCTCGCAACCGATAACTTTGTGCAGCCTTTAAATCTACCAATTCCAGTATCTCATCAATTTTTTTTTCTTTTTGGCTGGCTCCCTCTTCACCAGATAATAGCAAAGTAAAATTGAGAAACTCTCTTCCTGTCAAAAAATCGTAAAGCTGAGGCTTTTCTGGCAAATATGAAATTTTTTGGCGAATTTGATTATCTAATTTTTGATTTTCAAAAAATAAAATTTCTCCCGAATCCGGTGTAATAAATCCAAGAATACATTTTATCGTTGTTGATTTTCCTGCTCCATTAACCCCTAAAAAACCTGTCATGCTTCCAGAAGTAAGTCCAAATGAAATGTTATGTAACACGTTTTTGGCAGGTTTCCAAAAATCTGTTCGAAACTTTTTTTTAAGATCTTTGACCTCTAAAATTTTATTCATCACTTCAAGCGTACAAACGGATTAAGATAATGACAAACAGAAATATAATCTAAATGCCCATTTCTTCTTTAGGATAACGGATAAACGTCAAACTCTCCCGTTCGAGCTTTTTTTAGAGCCATTAAAAGTGCCTCTGCCGCGTCACTTTCTGTAATACACGGAATGGCGTAATCGATACAGCTCCTACGAATTGAAAAACTATCTTCAATGGCCTTTCTTCCCGACGTCGTATTAATCACAAAGGCAACCTTACCCGTACGGATTCTATCAACACAATTAGGTCTTCCTTCATAAACCTTCCGAACAATAACGCAGGGAATGTCATAATCTCCCAAAAATTGCGCTGTTCCTCGAGTGGCAGAAATTGTATACCCCATTTCGATTAACTCTTTTGCCATCTTTAGCATAATGTCTTTATCTTTATCACGAAGGGAAAGAAAAACTTCTCCCTTTTGAGGAAGTCTAACTTTTGCGGTGATAAAAGCCTTCAAAAGCGCTTCTGAATAATCACGCCCTCGCCCCATGCTCTCACCTGTTGACTTCATTTCAGGTCCCAAAATGCTATCTGCATTTTTAAATTTATTAAATGGAAAAACAACCCCTTTAACAGAAACATCTTGAACGGACTTCCAATTGTATTTTTCTAACAATGGTTTTTTAAGAATGGCCTTAACCGCTAAATCTACCAATGGCACATGTGACGCTTTGGTTACAAAAGGTACTGACCGAGAACTTCTTGGATTTGCTTCGAGAATATAAATTTCATCACTTTTAACCGCCAGCTGGAGATTGAGGTGTCCGACAACATTCATTTTGTTTGCAAGTCGAATACTCATTTCTTCCATTTTTTTAAGAGTTTCTTCTTTTAAACGCTGTGGAGGAAGAACTCCCATACTATCTCCACTATGAATGCCTGCTGCCTCAATGTGCTCAACAACGCCGCCAATAACTGACCACTCTTGAGAGCGAACAAGATCAACGTCAACTTCAAGTGCGCGCTCTAAGAATTCATCAATTAAAAATGGGGTTTCCTGTGATATAAATTCACCATATTTTGCAAAGTAAGATTCAAGATCTTCTTCACTTTCAATGACTTCCATTCTTCGCCCACCAAGAACATAACTTGGGCGACAGAGAACTGGAAACCCATTTTGCTTTACAAAATCTCGTGCTTGTTGAATCTGAGATATCATCTTAGATTTTGGAATTTTTAAATCAAGCTCTGTACACACTTGGGCAAAACGACCGCGATCTTCTGCAAGATCAATTGTATCCAAAGACGAACCCAGAAGATTAAAGCCAGCATCACTCAGACGATGAGTAATTCCCAAAGAAGTTTGCCCTCCCCACTGTGGAATAAAACCCATGCCACCGCCAAGATACCTCATCACTTCATATACAAATTCAAACGTTAAGGGTTCAAAAAAGAGTTCGTTCGAAGTATCATAATCTGTTGAAACTGTCTCAGGATTGGAATTGATCATAGCAACCCGATAACCTTCTTTCTGAAAGGCCCTGACCCCGCGAACACAGCCATAATCAAACTCAACTCCTTGGCCTATACGATTTGCACCACTACCAATAATAATCACCGTATCTTTTTTCTCGCTTACAGGCTGATGCTCTGCCCAATATGTTGAATAATAATAAGGTGTTTCAGAAAAAAATTCACCAGCACAAGTATCCACTTGGAGATAACATGGATGAATCCCATTTTCGCTTCTTAATTTTCTAATATAGTCTTCTGATTGATTTTTTTGCTCTGCGATTTGCCTATCAGAAAAACCATATCTTTTGCACTCTCGCAAAAATGATGGTGTTAA
>JBDHWX010000185.1:0-3499 GCA_039810365.1 Bdellovibrionales bacterium
CAGATGATTTATCTGAAAGGTATAGTTTAGATACTGTTTGGAAACAGGCAGGGGCAGATACAAAACTTGATCTTATGGGACAGCCAATGGCGCAGCCAATGCCAAAAAAAACAGAGACAGCAGAAATAAAAGTAAGTGGTCTCCATGATGGAAAGTGGATTGCTTTAAGGTTAAAGTGGAAATGTCCTAAGCCAGAAGCAGGAGGAAAGCTTGCAACATTTTCTGATGCGGTTGCAGTTGAATTTCCAATTAAAAATAATGAATTACCTCCGCCAATTTTTATGGGAGCCAAGGGTGATCCTGTTCATATGTTTCACTGGAGATATCAATATCAAATTGATGAAGAGAAGGGTAAGCCAACAGTTCAACAAATTTATCCAAATAAGACAGCAGATATGTATCCATTAGAATATAAGGTAGAAGGTAATATTCGAAAAGCGACTCAAGAAGAAAAGGATTCATTTGTCGGGGGTACTGCTGCAGGAAACCCTCAGTCGTTTCAAAAAAGCAGTATAGATGAAATATTTGCAGAAGGGTTTGGAACATCATCTGTTGCTGAAGTTCATAAAGCAAAAGCAAAAGGATTTTGGAAAAATGGAGAATGGACGGTCTATATAACAAGGCCACTTGCATATGATAATGGCTCAAAACTTTATGTAGGTAAAAAAAGTCATATAGGATTGGCTGTGTGGCAGGGAGGTAAAAAAGAAGTTGGTTCGCTGAAGTCTATTACAATGCCATGGGCCCCTATCATTCTTGAGGAGAAATAATATGAACAAAAATAAGAATATCGTTGATTTTATATTGGCATCAGTTGTGAGTTCTTATCCAGGAGAAGGATTTGTAGATCATTTAACAATATTAATAGAAGATGAAATGCTTTCAATCCCAAATGAATTAAGAGAAAAGCTAATGCAGATTTTGCAATCTGACGATAGCATCAATGCTCTACGCTCAACTTACATTGAAATATTTGATCATTCAAAATCTTTAAATCCATTATATGAAACTGAATACGGCAGAGATAGATTTTTATCAAAGGCAAATGAGCTTGCAGATATAGCAGCTTTTTATCAAGCCTTTGGTTTTGAATTAAATCCTGATGGTCAAAAAGAAATGATAGATCATATTTCATTAGAGCTTGAGTTTTATAGCCTGATGAAAATGAAATTAATGCATTTAACTGAAATTGGAGATCAGGTTGGTATTGATACAGTACAAGATGCTATAAAAAAATTCTTAAAAGATCATCTAGGTAGATTTAGCAATGAGATTGTGACAAGACCAGGTGTTCAACAGGATCCCCTTTATTTAGAAATATTTAAGTGGATAGATGAAATTATAAAAAATGAATGTCGCCATTACGATGTACAACCTGAAATAATAAAATGGGTAGGGTCGGAACAGCAAGGTGATGGTGAAATTTCATGTGGAGGATCTGTTTTGTTACAAAAATAATAATCACTCCGAGACCCACATCCTAAGTTTATATATGGAGATGGGTCCGCAAGCATTGCTTGCCAGGGCTATTTAAGAAATTAATAGCCTCCCGAATTTGGAAAGGAGTTCGCCGTGCTAGTTGATACATTTTCAAGAAAATTTTCATATCTTCGTTTGTCCCTTACAAAAAAATGCAACTTTAGTTGTAGTTATTGTTTACCCAATGGCTATGTTGAAACCCATAAATGTGTTCCAATTACTTTGAATGAAATTCGGAATCTTGCTATTGGATTTAAAGAGTTGGGTATTAAAAAAATACGTTTAACAGGTGGTGAGCCAACATTGAGAGCGGATATTTTAGATATTGTAAAGATTCTTAAACAAGAAATTGGAATAGATGAAGTTGCTCTGACTACAAATGGCTACAGACTCAATAAATTGGTTGACGCTCTTAAGAGATCTGGGTTGGATACCATCAATATAAGTCTAGACAGTTTAAATTCTGAAAATTTTCAAAAAATTTGTGGTAGTAAGAAACATAAAGAAATTCTTTTGGCTATTCAAGATTGTCTCGACACCGGAATTAACAAAGTTAAAATAAATTGCGTTCTGTTAAAAGGACTCAATGATTTTGAATTTCCTCAGTTTTTGGAATATGTCAGAGAAAGATCAGTCTCTCTTAGATTCATCGAGTTAATGAGAACAGGAGACAATAAAGAATATTTTTCGATTCATTACGAATCAGTTGATGAAAAAATTCGTTTTTTAAAAGAATCCGGATGGAAGCTTGTGTCGAAATCAATAACGAGTGGGCCGGCGACAGAATACACATCTACTTTGTATAAGGGAAAAATAGGCTTTATTTCTCCCTATAGCAAGGATTTTTGTCAGTCTTGCAATCGATTAAGAGTTTCTTCAGAGGGGGGGCTAAGACTTTGTTTATTTGGAGAAGGAGATATTTCACTTAGAGAATTTCTTCAAGACCATAAAGATAAGGAAAGATTAAAAAATAAAATCCTGGAGACTCTTTTTTTGAAACCAAGGGAGCACTTTCTACATAATGGAAGATATGGGAATATGAATACACTCTCGTCTATTGGAGGATAAAGCATGGAAAACAAACAAAACTATCGAATGATTAATATAGGCGAGAAAAAGGTGACAAGGCGACGTGCTGTAGCAACAGGAACGATTAAGGTCAGTAAGAAGACAATGGAATATATTCGAAAGGGACAATCACCAAAGGGTGATATCTTGTCTTTAGCAGAGGTTGCGGGAATCATGGCAGCAAAAAACACTTCGCAAATATTGCCACTTTGTCACCCTTTACTTTTGGATTCTGTACGCATTTGGTTTCAGATTAATGAGGCTGATATCATTTGTTTCTGTGAGGTTGAGTGTGAATCTAAGACGGGCGTTGAAATGGAAGCGCTTACGGGTCTAAACGTAACGCTCCTTGCAATTTATGATTTAGCAAAGGCAATTGATCCGGTCATTGAGATAAAGGATGTATACCTAGAATTAAAAGAAGGGGGCAAGTCAGGTCGGTGGCAACACCCACGAACAATTGGTGAGAAAAAGGAAACCAGTCCCAAACAGGATGCATTAAAAGGTATCAGGGTCTCTGTTGGCACATTAAGTGATCGTGCAAGTTCGGGAGCTTACGAAGATGTTTCGGGAAATATTCTAATTCAATTCTGTCTAAAAAATGAGGCAAATAAAGGCACTTATAAAATTTTACCCGATGAAGAAAAAGATATTAAAGAGTTTATAATTTCTGAATCTGAAAAGGGGACGGATTTACTTTTGTTGACTGGAAGTACTGGAATTTCAAGTCGAGATATAGCGCCAGAAGTAGTTTCAAAACTTGCTTGTAAAGAAATTCTTGGCTTTGGGGAGGCTCAAAGGCAATTGGGTGCTCGTTTTACATCAACGGCTTGGTTGTCGAGGAGTTCTGCCTACAGAGTAAGACAAATGCTGGTTGTGTTATTTCCAGGAAGTCCAAGAGCCGTCCAGCAGGGTTTGAATGCTGTAGGGGATATCATTCCGCATGCAATTA
>JBDHWX010000186.1:0-3458 GCA_039810365.1 Bdellovibrionales bacterium
GCCGTTGCACAAAATCTTGTTGCAACGTTTATGGCAGCTCAAAAGCCAGGTAATACAAATGCTCAGGTCTCTGCGGCCTTTACAGAGCTTGTTAAAAAACGTGACCTTAGACCGATTGTTCCAAGACTCATGCTCGCTGTTGGACTCTTAAAAAATTATAATAAAGATAATGAACCACAGTTTGAATCCTTTGACCGTGCCGTATCCAATGGCGAAGTTGAAATTAACCTCTCTATGACCGGTAAAGGAATCAACGGCGTTCGTAAAATATCAACAGGATCCATTGAAACTCTTGAGCCCTATCAATATTCAAAAGATTTTAGTCTCCTTACTGAGGAATACAAAAGTGGGGCCCCTATTATTACCAATGCCTCCGTTTTTGTTGATAAGTCAAAATCGACTCTTTATGTTGACTTCTTCTCAGCGCTCAAAGCTCAACCCGGTTATAAAGTCAGAGGTGTTGTTTATCGCTATAAAGCTTTAAAGGCAGATGAACCAATTGCCTATATTAAGGCAACAAGTCTTTCTTCAGAAGCCGTTCTTGAAAATGGTTCTAATGATATTTTAGGTTTTAAAACCATAATCGCATTTCCTTTTGTTAAAGAGGTAACTCCGAAGCAAGATCATACAATTCAATTTTGGATTGAAGATGCTCATGGCAATCGTATGAGTCAAATTTTTGAAGTTAAATTTGATTTATCTTTGTGACGCTACTCTTCCCACAGTTAAGCAATGATTGATTGGGGGTTTCACATTATTGTAGACTGTCCTTTTTAAGAAGGGACAGTCTTTATGAAAATAACACCAGAATCACTTAAGTCTTTTTCACCACTTCAATACCAAAATGATTTTGACGTTCAAAGTGTTATCAAAAATGAAGCTCCAAATTCTGAAGCGGTTCCAATGGATATTCTCTTTGTTGGAGCAGGACCCTGTGGCCTTTCTGGAGCTATTGAACTTGCAAAGCTTGTTCAAAAAGAGCGTGAGACAAATCCTCAGTTTCCCGAAGTTCAAATTGGTGTTTTAGAAAAAGCTTCTGGACTTGGTGAGCATAATTTATCTGGTGGAGTTTTAAATCCCATTGCTCTCAAAGAGCTCTTCCCCGAACTTTCTATTCAAGACTTCCCCTTAAGAACGCCCGTTACCCAAGACGAAGTTTATTTTGTCAGTGAATCCTCTCATATGCGAATCCCAACACCTCCGACCATGCACAACAAGGGCAACTATGTTGTTTCCATTTGTGAGCTTGTACGCTTCTTGGGAGAAAAGGCAGAATCACTTGGAGTTAATATTTTTACAGGCTTTCCTGCAGAATCTCTCTTGGTACAAGGTCAAAAAGTGATCGGTGTACGCACAACACCAACAGGGCTTGGCAGAAATTCTGAACCCACATCTTCTTACATGCCACCAACAGATTTAACGGCAAATATAACAGTATTAACCGAGGGAACCAGGGGTAATCTTTCTCAAGGTTATTTAAAATGGCAAAATTTAAAGTCTCAAAATCCGCAAATCTTTGCTTTAGGTGTAAAAGAAATTTGGGAAACAACAAAAGTTCCAAAAGGCGTTATCCACACATTAGGCTATCCTCTGCCAAAATCTGTTTTTGGTGGAAGCTTTCTTTACCCTATGGCAAATAATATGGTTTCCTTTGGACTTGTTGTGGGTCTTGATTACAAAGATCACAACCTAGATGTTCATTACCTTTTGCAAAATCTTAAAAAGCATCCCCTCTTTGCGCAGTACTTAAAAGGTGGAAAAATCCTAGAATGGGGGGCCAAGACAATTCCCGAAGGAGGCTTTTACGCTCTACCAGAAAGACTTCATGGTGATGGGCTCATTATGGCTGGAGATTGCGTTGGTATGGTGAATGTTCCAGCCCTTAAAGGTATTCACTATGCAATGAAGGCAGGCATTTTAGCCGCACGTTCTATTTTTGAAGCCATCAAAAAAGGAGATTACTCGCAAAAATCACTTTCTAGTTATGATCAAAAAATTAAAGAAAGTTACATTTGGAAAGATTTAAAAGAAACTCGTAATATGCGTCTTGCTTTTAAATCTGGTTTTTATTGTGGTGGCATTAAAGCAAGTTTGATGACGCTGACTAAAGGGGCCCTCTTTGGACAAAAAATTAAAGTCGAAGAAGATGCTCACGATATTAAAAATGTTTCTTCAACAAAACTTGAAAAACCAGAATTAAGCAAAGTTGATGCCGTCTTTTTAGCTGGTAATAAAACAAGAGATGATATTCCCGTACATCTTAAAATTGATAAGGATATCCCAAAGGCTGTTGCTGAAATGTATCACCACATGTGCCCAGCTGGGGTTTATGAGATTTCAGGAGATAAATTTGTGATCAATGCTCCCAACTGTATTGATTGTAAAGCAACCGATGTTTTAGGCCCAAGATGGACACCTCGTGAAGGCGGCTCTGGTCCCAAATATCGACAGATGTAACTTTTTAGTAATTTTGCATAAAACTTTTAAGACTATAAAAAGGGGCTTGTGTGTACTCTCTTGCTTTTTCAATATGATGAGCCTGAATTTTAAGACTCAAATCACAATCGGCAATGGTTCGGGCCACTTTTAAGAGAGCAAGATATCTTCTGTGCGATGCACCTTCTCTTGGCAAAAATTGGTCTCTCTCTAAAATATCTAAATCCATTTCTAGAATTTCTTGTTCTGATATTTGGGGTAAATCTTTATTTACACTTATTTTTTTCTCACGTTCTTTTTTAAAATCTTGGATTTTTAAAATTTCATTTTTAAGAGCTTTTGTTTTGATACTCCCATTTTTTCCCCATGCATGACTAAAATTTAAAATATGAAACCGATCCATAATAGGGCCAGAAAGCTTGTGCAAATGAGAATGACAGTAACGGATTTTTCCTTGGCACTCAAAATTTTTATCTGGAACAAGATGACCACAGGGGCACAAATTTGTAGTCGCTAATAATAAAAATTTGGCAAGATAAGTTTGGACATAACCTGCTCTTGAAATTGTAATTTGGCCTGTTTCAAGTGGCTCACGAAGCGCTTCTTTGACTTCTGGAGCAAACTCCAAGAACTCATCCATGATAAGAACTCCTCCGTGAGCTCTTGTAATTTCGCCAGGTCTTGGGATATTACCACCACCAATCATGGAAAGTGCCGTTGATGTATGATGAGGAGAAACAATAGGCCTCCATGTTAATGGAAGACCAAATCTCCTTGAAATTTGCTGAGACACTTTAAAGGATTTTGTATCTGGATTTTTTAATAACAGACTCGAAAGCATTGCAAGAGTTGTCTTGCCTGTTCCCGGTGGACCCGCAAAAAGAGTGGGATGCTCTCCTACGGCGATAATCTTTAAGAGTTCGGCCTGTGCTCCCGTGACTTGAATTTGTGGTAAATCAGGCTCCTTAAAGTTGTCACAAATTTCGCTCTTTGCAACAAAGGTAGGGTTCTGAATATCGTTT
>JBDHWX010000187.1:0-3433 GCA_039810365.1 Bdellovibrionales bacterium
ACTTTCTCCAAGAGCGATTGCTTTGTCTCTTCCCTCTTTTTTGTAGCAGGTGCCAACAAGAACCCGCTCCTCATTGTTTAAAATAGGTTGATTTGTGGAACAGGGTATATGTCCATCTTGGAATTCTCCAAAAGAGCGTACATCTAAAATGGGAGTCTTATTTAAAAAAATATCTTGAAACTGCTCTTTGAAAAGAACTTCACTCATCGAAAATGACACCAATATAGATTTTTTGGTTGAACTTGCCCCACAAACGAAGTTTTTGAAAAACGAGATTTTAATTTTTCTAAAATAACGTGAGCAAATTTGGCATCAACAGATAAAAGCAGGCCACCACTTGTTTGCGGATCACACAAAATCTGACTTTCTTCTAAAGAAAGTTTTTCCATCTGGCATTGCCCCTGAACATATTCTTTATTGGTTCGATGGGCCTTTGTGAGATGACCCGCTTTTAAAGATTTTCGAACACCGTCAAAAACCGGAATTTGTGAAACATCAAATTTAAAAGTCACATTGGAAGCTTTTGCCATTTGATAACTATGGCCGCAAAGTCCAAAGCCTGTAATGTCAGTTGCGGCATGAATATGGTCCCACTCTTCTTGAGTTAAAAGATCGTAAATTTTATTGATCTGGGTCATGGACTCAATGGCATCTAACATGTCTTTTTCATCAAATGCACTTTTTTTAAGACCAGCAGTTAAAGTCCCTGTCCCCAAGGCTTTTGTTAAAATTAAAATGTCTCCAACTTTGGCTTTTGAATTTGAAAAAACTTTTTGAGGGTGAACAAAACCTGTGACCGAAAGACCAAACTTAAGCGTATCATCATCAATAGAATGACCCCCAACAAAATTAACACATGCTTCTTTCATCACATCGCAGCCACCTTGTAAAACTTGGGCAATAACTTCTTTATCAAGTGTTGCAAGAGGAAAAGCTAAAACTGCCATGGCGGTTTTGGGTTCCCCACCCATGGCGTAAACATCACTTAGGGCGTTAGCAGCAGCCACTTTACCAAAAAGATATGGAGTATCCAAAATTGGGGTAAAAAAATCTATGGTTTGCACAAGAGCCAAATCATCATGAATTTTATAAATGGCAGCATCATCAAACAGAGAACCATCAACCAAAAGGTTAGAATCTTGTGGCGGAAACTCTACTGACTGCAATAAACTTCTTAGTTCTTGAGCTGCAACTTTAGCTGCACACCCACCTTTTTGTACTGTTTGAGTAAGCCTGATCTTATTTGGTTCCATAGTGCCATTTATGTCCCTTTATTTTGATTTAATCAAACACTCTCATTTGAAAATTTCAAAAGTTGCCAATATGGGGCTATGATCTGAAATATTTTTATAAATTTCTTGAGGACTCATATTAGGAAAAGCCTTATAAAGATTCAAAACCCTATAGTCTTGTATCTTTAAGTTCTTATACCAAAAATTATCATAGGCTTTATTTAATAAACGCTTTTTTTGTTTGAGTGATGTTTTTATTCCCGACATGGCTGCCAAAAAACCAAGATTGCGTGCTGTTTGAAAAGAAGAGTGAGTGGAATCTAAATTATAATCACCAGCAATAATAATAGGGCCTTGCACATTTTGAAAAGTATCAAAAAGAGGAGGAACTTCTAATTGTGGTTTTTTGCCTGATGGTACCAAATGAATAGAGGCCAATACGAATTGTGCTTGAGTTGATTTTTCTAAAAAAGTTCCAAAGGCGGGTTCTCGAATAATTTTATCGGCATTTTTTACTCCCAAACGGATGGTAATAGCAGTCTCTGGGCAATCCCATAGAACAGATCCGTCCGTCCGCACATAGGCAATTTTTGAGTTCTTCCAAATATAGGCATAACGCTCTTGAGATTGGGTTGGAATTTCAGATAGTGCCCAGCAGATTTTTTCTTTTGTTTTTTCAGAAAGTTTTTTTGCGATTTCCTTTAAGGCCTCTTGACCATTTTGCGCACGATTAACTTCTTGAAACGTAACAATATCCGTTTCCACAAAAAAAGAAGCTGCTATTTGAGAATCAAAGTCCCCTCGCCCCATATGCTTGGTATTCCATGACGCAACTTTAATAATGGCAGGTTTTTGTGATATGTCCTTTGATGAATTTGACACGCAACCGATAAAACCAAAGACAGCCAACACATATCGTACGTAAAAAAATCTTTTCACCAAACATCCCCCCATGCACAAAGAGTAATGCTATTAACTAAGGTCTAGCTTTCTTGTATTACACATTTGCGTTTCGACACACTTTTTATACTCTGTACAAATTTATTTTTGGTCTTGAGCGCCTGATTTGCAAGGGTTATCATACACTTTTAAAAACAAATTCAAATCATTTAAAAAAGTAAGAAAGTAAAATTATGGGAAGCTCAAATACTCAAGAACTTGTAGGACCTGATTTTAAAAATGGTGTTTCTATTCAATCCTTTGGAAGTGATAACAAAATTCTTGGTCATATTGATGGACAAGCTGCTATTTTGATTCGAGACAAAAATAAATTTTTTGCTGTTGGCGCAAAGTGTACACATTATGGAGCCCCTCTTAGCGATGGAATCTTGGTTCACAACACCTTAAGATGCCCCTGGCATCATGCCCGCTTTGATATCCAAACAGGTGATGCTGTCAAAGCACCTGCTCTTAACCCTATTCCCACTTGGGAAACCTCTCTTCAGGGCGATAAGGTCTTTGTAACAAAACTAAGAGAATCCTCAAGGCCATCATTACAATTAACAAGTCAGGATCACTTTGTGATAGTGGGCTCAGGAGCCGCTGGACACGCTTGTGCCGAAATGTTGAGACACCTTCAGTTTACCGGCAAAATTACAATTTTAAGTGCTGACACAGATCTTCCCTATGATCGTCCCAATCTTTCTAAGGACTATCTTGCCGGTAACGCTCCAGAAGAATGGATGCCGCTTCGCTCTCAAGAATACTTTTTAGAAAATAATATTCAAATTCAACTTAATGCACGCGTAAAAAAAATGGATACAAAATCCAAAACACTCGAACTTGAAGATGGCCACAAAGTTTCATATACAAAATGTTTGCTCGCAACCGGGGGAACTGCCGTTAAAATAGAAATTGGTGGAATTGATCTTCCTCACGTTCATTTTTTAAGATCTTTTGTAGACTGCAAAAAGCTTGTTAAAGATCTCGATAAAGAAAAAAATGTCGTCATTATTGGTGCTGGTTTTATTGGTCTTGAAGCCGCCGCTGCCATGAAGGCTCGCGGAATGAATGTCACAATTGTAGCCCCATCTCAGTACCCTCTTGAACATGCTGTGGGCGTTGACGTTGGAAAGTTTTTAAAAGCACATCATGAAAAACACGGCATACGCTTTCGCCTCGGAAGTGGTAGCAGCGCTAAAAAAATATCAAAAGACAAAGTTTTTTTACGAGATGGCTCAACAGTTTCGGCAGACCTTGTT
>JBDHWX010000188.1:0-3406 GCA_039810365.1 Bdellovibrionales bacterium
CAAGCAAAGGCGATGGAATTGGCCTACGCAATTAGCGAGGAGTACTGGGGTAAGGGTTTAGTGGCCGAGGCGTCTCAAGTGGTTATGGATTATTGTTTTAAAGAGTTTGGACTTAAACGAATACAAGCTCGTTGCAAATCTGAAAACAAACCTTCGACAAGAGTAATGGAAAAAATTGGTATGACCTATGAGGGGACCTTGAAGTCGTCGATTTTCCACCGGGATCGGTTTTGGGACATGGTCTATTACGCCAAGGTCGTAGAGTAAGGAACTTATGCAGAAATTTGAACAACTCTTTTTGAAACATATGGAAAAGGTTTGTGATGAAAATCCAGACCCATCCCATGATATCCTTCATGTCCAAAGAGTCGTTCATTGGGCAAAAAAGCTTGCAAAAGATGAATCTGCTAATCTTGATATTGTGATACCTGCAGCTTATCTCCATGATTGTATCTATATTTCAAAAGCAGATCCAAGAAGGCCTCAGGCTTCAAAAATTTCAGCGGATCTAGCCCTTAAGCTCTTAAAAGAATGGAATTACCCAGAAGAGCATTTCCGTGAAATCCACCACGCTATACATGCCCATAGCTTTTCTGCCAACATCACACCAACAACGATTGAAGCAAAAGTCGTTCAAGATGCCGATCGTTTAGATGCCATTGGCTCTATTGGTATTATGAGGTGCTTTTCTTTTGGTGGACTTGCCAAAAGAGACTTATATAACGTAGAAGATCCTTTTTGCAAAAATCGCACTCCTCACGATAAAACAAACTCAGTGGATCATTTCTATGTCAAGCTTTTGAATTTACCAAAATCACTCAACACAAAATCTGCTCAAAAAGAAGGTCAAAAAAGACTACATTTCATGCAAAGCTTTCTTCAAGAACTACAAGAAGAATTAAGAGGTCACTTATGATAAATAAATATTACGGTTCGTGTCTTTGTGGAAAATTAAAATACGAAGTTGAAGGCAACTTTGGAACATTTTATTTGTGTCACTGCAAATACTGCCAAAAAGACACGGGATCAGCACATGCTGCAAATTTGTTTTCATCATCTGCAAAGCTACATTGGCTTACCGATACAAATTGCATAATGACATTCCAACTTCCAACAACAAGACACATAAAAAGTTTTTGTAATCAATGTGGCTCAGCAGTTCCATCTCTACAACTTGATGATAAATTATTAGTTGTACCCGCTGGTAGTCTTGACACCGAAGTACAAATAACGCCAACAGCTCATTTATTTTGCAAAAGCCGTGCCCGCTGGGATCATCAATTGGAATCTATTCAACAGTTTGACCAATATCCCATCAGTCAAAAATAAAATCATACAGAAACACAAGATTTATAAAATAAATTACAGTCTTAAATTTCGAGAAAGCTCATTGGCTTTTCGAGCCACACTTGGAATCGGGGAGCGTTGAGCCTCACGAATTGCTTCTATTAAATGAAGCTGGTCTCCAGAAGAAAGCTCTGGAATGATATGAGCCTGAGTAAAACGAGATATGCTCTCAAGAGCCATAAGTTGTGGATAGCTCAAAGTGGTTTCGTCCATGGAATCCAAATGAGTATCCTTGGCGACGTTCCGATTTGCACAATTCTCTAAACTCATGCACGGTTCTTCTGCCAATATGTCTTTCATGAAGTCGAGATCTTCTGCTCCCTGAATACTACGACCCATCAAATAAGCCAGAGTGCCACGCTCGTTAAGGGACTCTGGCTTTAAAGCCTTATAAAATTCTTTAAAAGCAACCTTATCTTGATCTGTTAAACCTTTAAAATCACCATCTAGGCGAGGATCGTTGTCATTTTTAGAAGCTAAAATCTCACCAAGAGTTTTAATCTTTACTTGAGTTTCCTTTGGGTATTTTGAAAATTCAAAATCCGATCGTAAAAAGGCTCCCACAAGCTTATCTGATTTAGATTCTTTAATATCACTCATCTCATTTGTAATTTTTCTTTCAACAACAGAAGCCTCTTGCTGGACTTTGTGTAAGTCAGTATTTAAAGCCCCTTGGCGAGAAAGCATTTGATGAGCAAATATCCAAACTAAAGCTAAAGCAGCAATGACAACGAATATTTTTTTCATCTTACATTCCAAAATCTTTTTTAACGTCTTCCTTAGCCTTTCCGATGAGGCGACCCGTTTGGTCATCACTATAGATTTTGGCGTCCATCTTTACTTTGTCCGTACAATTAACACAGTATTGCGAAATATTATGAAGCATGATTGTTGATGAGCCATAAGAACCAAATGGCGTTTTGTCACAAGCAGGTTCACCAGCTAGAGTGGAGCCTGTCCAAATACTTTTAATTTCGTTACCGTTTTCATCTAAAAAAGGAGTAGGGCAAGTTGCGTGCGACCAAAAACCATTTTTACCTTCTGAATGTCGTGCTTCATGATAAACAACCATGGCGCGCGCCACTTGTGGGTGGCTAAACTTAATAAAATTATCTGTGATCCACATTTTATGAGCATCATAAAACGGCATCACACAGGCAACAGCTTTACCATCACCACAACTGTCGTGTCCGACACTTGTGATCCGTGTTTCAAAAAATGTTTTATAGTTTTCGCCATCAAGCTGACCAAAAATTTGTTGATGAAGTGGCGTTTGTTTTGCACCTTTGATTTGACCCATAAAAGCAAGATCTTCTTTCATTTGCTTCTGAAGATCCTGTGAAAGATCTGGATCAAATTGTAGGCAAAATCCTTTGATCGAAAAAGCAACAATAGCAAGCGCAGATAAAAACTTGAGATATCTCATCTCATCCCCCCTCTTTAAATTGTCAAAAAGCTCATACAAAGTATGATCGGCGCTTATTAGTGCAAAATTTTCAAAATATGTCTAATGAAATTTTTATATATCATATCGCGTAATATAAAAGTCCCATTGCTGCTCTTAAATCGGGCCAGGGTCAAATTATTTGTATATGAGTGGTGAGCATATTTAAGAAGATTAGGAGATTTTAAAGAATGGTCTTTTTTTCTTAAATAACTCTGCCTGAATCTCTAAAAAAATAAGTGTTCGAATACCAAACCAACTAAAACACTCGGCATCTACAATAAAGGACGGATAATTTAATCTGGCAAGTTCTGATGTCTGCTCAGAAAAAGGGTAGGGAGATGAGGCCAATACCAACAACGTTGAACCAGGCACAAGATCTTTTAAAAAAACTTCTGGATAATTTTCAGAAAAGTCATCTAGGTACTTTTCTGTTCCCAACTTAATTAACAAAGAACCTGTAAAAGTTTTTTTAGAAATACTCATCCATGGATCTTTCCACAACATATAATAGATTTTTTCTATCTTTTGCTGAGGCCTTCTGACCCATTTAATAAGTCCAGGAAATTTATTAAGATCATGAAGAGCAAAAGGCTCACGCGCAGCAAGAGACTG
>JBDHWX010000189.1:0-3387 GCA_039810365.1 Bdellovibrionales bacterium
AAGCTACCCATCGCTATCATTATAAGGGGGATCTTGGCCCTGCAAATTTGAGTGTCGATGAAAAAGTCGAAATCATGTTAAAAAGACTAGAAAAAATTAATGCCTATACCGCAAAAGTCATACGTAAATTATATTTAGACAATAAATCTATCACGACAATAAGTAACGACAACATTATGATTGATGGAAAAGTTGTTTTTGGTGAAGGTAATCCGGCCCTTGATGTTGGTGATTCTATTTACCCAAATGGGTGCAAACTTTTACCTCTTGCCAGAACGATCCCTCTTAGCGAAACAACGCGTATTTTTTATAGAAAATCTTATTACGACAGATTAGACAACAATAACAAAGCGGCAATCCAACTGCATGAAACTCTTTATAAACACCTTAATCCAGATGACTCTCAACCTATTAGACAACTCGTAGCTCTTTTGGCCTCTTCTAATGTTGAATCCATGTCTTCTTACGAACTACAACAGGCTCTTTATAACCTTAATGGTTATCCCAATTCATCCATAGTTCCCATAGAAATAAATCATTTTGCCGTAAACAATAACGCCCTTAACTTTGAAGGTCTAACAAAATACGCAAATGGTAAAATCAAAAGTGTCCCCTCAGTTTTAGGTGCTAAATATGGTTATTGGTCTGGTCAGGATACTCCACTTTTTCATCCTTGGACAAGTAGTGCCATATATCCTCTACGGCCCTTTCAATTTCATCAGGCCCAACTGCTCATACTTCCTAGGCCATACAACCAATCTCTTGATTTTTTTGAAGACGGCACTCCTAAAGTTTTTAGATTTGTAACAGATCTAAATGATTTTGGATGGAAAAGTTTCTCAGACGCATTTAATAAATGTAAGGAAGCATACTCTGAGAATATCTGTCAGTCCGTTAATTCGTTTAACTATGATTTTCCTTATGGCTCATTAAATGGCGTTGCCAATCCCCCGTTAGGAGATTTAAGTGGGGTCGTTAGTGAATACAATAATGAAAACCGGAAGGATTTCGTACTAGCACAGATACCAAACTCACTTATCGGATTGGAAACTCCAACAACACTTTCATGGCTTTATGATGTCAAAATAAAAAGACTTGAATACCACAATACTCAAGCCGACATCCATATCTCCACAGAAAACTTTGTAGGAAGAATGTCTTTTTATAAAAATGGAAATATCAAAGAAATTGTAGCCTTCCCCATTCGGGCTGACCGCTATATCGATGTATCCAAATGGTTTTTTGTCGGGTACTATTCGCTGCTGAATCATGTAACCATTGCCGGAAAATCATATGACAATGTAAGAGCGATACAATTTGATGAAAATAATAATTCTGTCGTAATCAGACTATGGGGTGATACCAGATACGAAGGAGGGTTCACTACCAAGATTAAATATTTTTCAGATAGATCCATCTCTGTAGTAGATTATTACGACACAGGATTTGAGAATACGTGGTATTTACGTATTCAACATAACTTTAAAAAGTCCCCAAAAGCTGAAATTCTCTTACGGCCAAAAAGCCGAAGAGAGACCATCATCTTCCATAAAAATGGAGTTCCAAAATGTCTCCCCTCTCAACATTTTACATCTTCCGATAAAAAGCCCATTATTGCTATTGTTAACCATAAGCCTTTTGAATTAGAGGCCGGCAAGGATTATAATTTAGAGCTTGATCCTCAATATAATCTTATTGGCATTAATACCTGTCAGCTTGATGTTAATGTATCTGAATTCAACGATCCTGTTAATTATTAGTCTCCATTTTTGCTTGCAACACATAACCCCTTATTTCACAATAAAAGTAACCGCTGTGAAGTAAGGGGGGGTTGTATGAAGTATCTTTATTTATCACTTATTGCCTTAAGTTTAGGAGCCTGTAGCCTTTCACCTTATCGTTCCCAAAATGCTCAACCCCCCGACGAACTTGATCAACCTCAAGAGCAAGCAGCACTACAAGAACAATCCTCTGCTATCACAACCCAAACCCGTCCAACTGTAGATGAACTAGAAGCCTCTTCTGGCTATGTTCCCAATACCTCTCAAGATAAAACCACAAGCAACATAGAAGATGTTTCTCAAAGTCAGTTTTCTTATATTGACCAAAAATATGGTAACCAAAAAGAAGGAATCAAAGAAGAGCAAGATGCAACAAATGATGACTTAACCGTCACTCTCCAAAATAAAAAGCCAAAAAAAACTCTTGATGGCACAGCTCCCGATACCGCTCTTCGCTATCTTAAAAATGGTAATACTCGCTTTGTAAAAGGTCGCCTGAGAAAAGACGGCCAATCTTTAAAAGATGTCAAACGCCTTTCAAAAAGCGAAAAACCTCACGCTATTATTTTAACAACAAGTGATAGCAGGGTTTCTCCCGAAATTATTTTTGATGAAAAACTTGGAGAAATTTTTGTTGTTCGCGTTTTTGGTCTTAAAGTCGATTCTGCAGTCTTAAATAGCTTGGAATATGCAACCCGATACTTAGGAACAAGGCTTTTGGTTGTCATGGATCGTAACTATCCAGAAAACAAATCCAGTGACAAATCTCACGCTCAAAATGTTATCAATAAAATTTTAGAGCTCTCGCCAACACTTCAAGATTTAAGCTCAAGCGAACAACTTAAAATTGTGCCTGCAGTTTACTCTCTTGAAACAGGCCGAGTCACTTTTTAAAAACTCTTAGCCTAGGCCTACATCAAGGACCATCATAATTAAAAAGCCAAGTAAAAAGCCAAGAGTTGAAACATCGGTATATTGGCCCTCGGTAAATTCTGGAATGACTTCTTCAACTGTAACAAAAATCATGGCACCTGCCGCAAAAGCCAAGGCATAGGGTAAAATTGCTGTCACCTGTGAAACCAAGATTGCTCCAAAAACAGCAGCAATGGGTTCTACAACGGCAGAAAGTTGCCCATAATGAAAACTCTTAAGCCTAGAAAAACCTTCTCTACGGACAGGAAGGGCCACAGCAATGCCCTCTGGAAAATCTTGAATGGCAATTCCAATCGTTAATGCAATGGCCGAAGCAAGGCTTGTGGCTGGTGTATCCAGCAAAGCTCCTCCGAACAAAACACCAATAGCAAGCCCTTCTGGAATATTATGAAGAGTAATGGCTAAGACCAAAAGTTTTGTTCCGTGGAGATCGGTTTTAATCCCTTCAGAGTTTCCAAAATCTTTATTCACATGAACGTGAGGAATCAATTTATCTAGAAAATATAAAAATAGAGCTCCTAAAGAAAAGCCAATGGCACTGGGCAAAACTTTATAAAAATATTGTCCATGACTCATTTCAATGGCTGGCAAAAGAAGAGAAAAAAAACTTGCTGCTAGCATAATACCGCCAGTAAAACCCAGCATGATATCAAAAAACTTACGGTTCATGGTT
>JBDHWX010000190.1:0-3358 GCA_039810365.1 Bdellovibrionales bacterium
TGATGGCAATATTACGGAGACGAAACACAAAAGATTTGGAATCTCAAAGTCATTATCGAGTTGGCAGTCTTGAGCTTGATTTAGAAAAGCACGAGATCGCTCTTCACGGAGTGGTTTTAGATTTAACAATATCTGAATTCCGACTGTTATCTTCTCTGCTGATCAACCAAGGTCGGGTTATGACAAGAAAAGATCTTATGCAACAAATTCAAGGTGACGGAGTCAATGTTGTGGAACGTTCTATTGACACACATGTCGTGGGAATAAGAAAGAAACTTGGTGATGACTCGCATATTATTCATACTGTCCGTGGTCTGGGTTACAAGATTCAAGTTGAGGCAAAATAATCTTTTTTGATAAGATAGTTCTTATGGTCATCAAATTTCTCTCATTCTTTAAGAATAAAGAAGAAGAAGAACTATTGTATAGATTGCAAGAAGATAAACGCCACCAAAAGCAATCCTTGCGGGTTCGAAAATCTATCGAGCAGATATTAGACGTATTTCCAGAACCAACATTAATAGTGAGAAACGATGGGACGGTTAGCTATTATAATAAAGCTTTTTTAAGAACATTTTCCATTTCAAGCGATGTCAATGTTAGCCATCTTTCTGATGTTTTTCGGGAACCGCAAATTCTTTCTCTTGCTCAGGAAAGTATGGAAAAGGGGTCTGTAAAAAAAGAGGTTCAGGTTTTTTTACCTGGCTCTGATACAAAAAAATATTTTACTATTTTTAAGACGCTTTTTGTAACCAAGAATGAAGATGGTAGCCATGACCAACTGATTGTTTTTCATGACATTACATCGGTTAAAAAAGCAGATCTTATGAAAACGGATTTTATTTCAAATGTTTCTCATGAACTGAGAACGCCGCTCATGTCGATTCAGGGTTATGTGAAAACCTTAAAAGAAGACATACATTCTAAAAATTTTGATCAGGTTGATCAGTTTTTTCAAGTTATTGAATCTCATGTTGAGAGATTAACTTTACTTGTGAATGATCTTTTAGAACTTTCTTATTTAGAGTCAGAAGCAGAGCTTGAAAAAAAACGAATCTTACCCAAAGAAATAACTCAAAAAGTTTTGGAAAGGTGTCTGTTAGATCTTAAAACAGGCCAATATGAAGTCGAGACAACATTTGAAATTGATTATCTTATGGCAGATGATCGCCTTATTGAGCAGGTCTTAATCAATCTTATTCAAAATGCGATCCGCTATACACCGCCTAAAACAAAAATTTCTATTTTATGGACACTTGAAAACAATAAACCAACTTTAATCTTTAAAGATAATGGGCCTGGGGTTTCAGAAGATTATTTAACTCGAATCTTTGAAAGATTTTATCGAATTGATCCTCATCGTTCGCGTGATAAGGGAGGAACAGGCTTGGGATTATCTATTGTAAAACATATTATGCAAAGGCATGGTGGAACAGTCCATGCAAAAAGTAAACTCGGTTATGGTTTAGAGTTTCACTGTACTTTTCCAAATCAATGAGATGATTCTTTAGAAAGCCTGCTGTTTTTATAACCATAAAAAAAGTAAATAATGAGCCCTATAATGAGCCATCCAATAAAGCGTACCCAGTTTGTCCAACCGAGTTCAGAGATCAAATAACCGCAGCTGACAAGACCCAAAACAGGAATCAAAGAAAAGTTCTTTTTAAAGGTAAGATAAGTGAGATAAAGCATTCCGATACAATAACCTGCAAAAGGAACTTTATGTTTATTGACCTCCCAACCAGAGATTGCGGGATTTGTGGGATCTTGTGAACTCCAAAAATTTAAAATGCCGTCTTTATTAAAAATAAAAGCTAAAATCACAGTTATAATTAAGAGTGCAGGCAAAATATATTTAGCATTAATATAAGGGGTGCGAAACTTGCCTTGTTCTTTTGGTCGATTGGGATCAAGTCTTAAAACACCAGCACAGACAAGTAAAAATGCAAACAAAGTTCCAATACTGGTTAGGTCCGTTACTTCTGTCAGGTTCATAAATAAGCAAGGAATACCAACAAAAAAGCCAGCAACAATAGTCGAAAACCAAGGAGTTTTGTGTTTGGGATGAAGACTCGAAAATATTTTAGGTAAAAGTCCATCGCGGCTCATAACCATCCAGATACGCGGTTGACCAAGTTGAAAAACTAAAAGAACAGTAAACAAGGCTACAACAGCGCTAATGGCAATAAGACCAGAGACCCAACCAATGTTTGCTCCTTGGGGACCAAAGGCAAAAGCAAGGGGATCGCCAACGGCAAGACTTTTATAAGAAACAAGTCCTGTAAGAACTAAAGAGACTAAAACGTAAAGAATGGTACAGATAATAAGAGAATAGATCATGGCTCTTGGCAGATCTTTTTGCGGATTTTTACATTCCTCAGCAGTTGTTGAAATGGCATCAAAGCCAATGTAGGCAAAAAAGACGCCCGAAACACCTTTTAAAACACCGCCAAGTCCATTGGGAGCAAATGGCTCCCAGTTTTCTGGTTTGACGTAAAAAGCACCAAGACCAATAACCAAAAGAAGGACTCCGATCTTTAAGAGAACCATAAGATTATTGACGATTTTGGACTCACGGATTCCCATAAAAACAATCCACGTGACGAGAATAGTAATGCAGACTGCGGGAACATCACAAATAAATGGGATTCCCCAAATACGGGGAGCGTCTTGCCAAGCATGAAAGGCTTCAAGGGTGGATTGAGAAACTCCTTGAGCAGCAAGATCAGTAAGTGCTACTCCCTGAGATAAAAACTCTTGTACGGCGGAGTGTCCCCTAGAAGCAGTTAAAAAATCCATGGAGAGATAATCAGGAAAATGGATGCCATAGCCAGCAAGAAGAGAAGTGAAATAATCTGACCAAGAAATAGCAACGGCGATATTGCCGATGGCATATTCCATTAAGAGATCCCAACCAATGATCCAAGCAATGAGTTCGCCAAGGGAGGCATAGGCATAGGTGTAGGCAGAACCAGAAATAGGTAGTGCTGAGGCAAATTCAGCGTAACAAAAAGCGGAAAATCCACAGGCAATAGCTGTAAAAATAAACAAAAACGCCACGGCTGGTCCACCACTTGCGGCAGCCGTTCCTACGGTTGCAAAAATACCAGCACCAACAAGGGCTGCGATTCCAAGGGCTGTTAAATCCCATACACTAAGAGTTCTTGTCATGCCACCTTGGCCATGCCCATCGCCACCGTGACTTTGGATATCGCTCAGAATATCGGGGATCGACTTAACTCTAAATAATTTTGTACGTTGCATATATTTCCATTGGTTTAAGTTATTTTTTTATTTGTTTTACTTTTTGATAAATGGTGCCAAAGAGGTTTTCATTTTTTTCCTTAAGCATTTTAAT
>JBDHWX010000191.1:0-3350 GCA_039810365.1 Bdellovibrionales bacterium
ATCAGCTCTCCAAAACCAGAACGAGGTCCACTACCGAGTAATCTTATATCGTTTGCCATTTTCATATAGCTACAAGCAAGAGTTTTAAGTGTTCCGCTGAGTTGAACAAGGGCATCGTGAGCTGCAAGAGATTCAAATTTATTAGGGCTACTTTTAAAAGGAAGTCCCGTTTCCTTTGCAATTTCAGCACAAACCGTTTCTGCAAATTTGGGGTGAGTATTAAGGCCTGTCCCAACAGCCGTTCCACCTATAGCAAGCTCATAAAGATCTTGAAGTGTGGATTCGACTCTTTTAATAGCCTTTCTTGTTTGAGTGAGATAGCCAGAAAATTCTTGCCCTAAAGTTAATGGAGTTGCATCCATCATATGGGTACGACCAATTTTAATTATTTTTTCAAAAGATTTTACTTTTTTGTTAAGACTTTCTTCAAAAACTTTAAGGGCTGGTAAAAGTTTTTTGTTGATCTGTCCAGCGGCTGCAATATGCATAGCTGTCGGGAAGGTATCATTTGATGACTGAGCTTTATTAACATCGTCATTTGGATGAATCATTTTTGAACCCATTTTTTCGCCCATGAGTTCTATGGCTCGATTGGATATGACCTCGTTGGTATTCATATTCGTTTGGGTACCACTTCCCGTCTGCCATACGACTAATGGAAAGTGAACATCAAGACTCCCCTGGATTACTTCATCTGCTGCTTGAACAATCCATTTGGTTTTATTTTCATCTAAGAGTTTCAATTTATTATTTGCAAGGGCTGCTGATTTTTTTAAAACTCCAAGCGCTTCTATCATTTCACGAGGAAAGTGATCGTGCCCGATTTTAAAATTTTGAAAAGATCTTTGTGTTTGAGCTCCCCAGTATTTATCTGATGGAACTTGAATCTCACCCATACTGTCGGTCTCTGTACGAAAACCCATAAATCCTCCGTTATCAATGTCATCTAGAATAGAGTGAGAACCTCAAACGTGACAATATAAAAAGATAGGAGTATAAGAGACACATCATGGCATCAAAAAATTATTGGCTAATGAAGTCAGAACCAGATGAGTTTTCTATAGAAGATCTTAAGAAAAAAACAGAAGAGCTTTGGATCGGTGTGCGCAATTACCAAGCAAGAAATTTTATGACAAAAAGCATGATGATTGGAGATGAAGTTTTATTTTATCACTCTAATGCAAAGCCTTCTGGTATTGCTGGTCTTGCTGTGGTTTCAGGCCTAGCACAAGTCGATCCCCTTCAATTTGATAAAAAAAGTGAGTACTTTGATAAAAGAGCAACTCATGAAAAACCCATTTGGTATTGTGTAAAAATTAAGTATAAAAAAACTTTTCCCAAAATATTTTCATTAGAAGAAATTAAAAAAGACAAAGCTTTAAGTAAAATGCTCGTTGTAAAGCGTGGTATGCGATTGTCTATTCAACCCGTTGACAAAAAAGATTACGAGCATATCTTAAGCGTTGTCGGAGGATAGTTTTATGGTAAAGGTTGTGATTTATTCTAAAGTACATTGCCCTTATTGTGTGCGAGCAAAAAGTCTTTTTAAAACCAAAGGTGTAACATTTGAAGAGCATATTATGGATGATAAGCCTGACGAGCTTAAGGCCCTTATGGCAAAAACAGGAATGAGAACGGTTCCTCAAATTTTTATTAATGACCAACTCATTGGTGGTTTTTCTGATCTTGATGCCCTTGATAAGGCTGGTAAACTTGATCCGTTATTGAAATAAAAGCTGCTCCATTAGACTGCGCCTAGAATCATATTTTCTCTTGTGTTTTTAATAGTTTATGTGAATTTTTATGGTGGATTATAAAAAGTAAGTTTTATACTTTGGATAAGATTGGATGAATTTAAGATCCAGGCGCAGCGTAAGGGAGCAGCTTAATTGAAATAAAAGCTGCTCCATTAGACTGCGCCTAGAATCATATTTTCTCTTGTGTTTTTAATAGTTTATGTGAATTTTTATGGTGGATTATAAAAAGTAAGTTTTATACTTTGGATAAGATTGGATGAATTTAAGATCCAGGCGCAGCGTAAGGGAGCAGCTTATGTTGTCTATGGTTTTTCTTATAGGTTAAATAAAATCTTTAAATTTGTAATTGTGTGATTTTCTTCATAAAAGATCATCCAAGGATCGTAAATGGTGGTTACCAAACGATCGTGGGGATAGGGTTAGTTCATAGAGCTTTTCCCGTCTTAAAAAGCAGAGGGGGCCTTTTAAGACAAAAAAAATCAGGGGTGCAACAAATCTTAAAAGCCCAGGGCAACCTGGGCTTTTTCTTTTTAACTTCTTGCTTTTTAGAATGTTTTTAGGCAGTTTTAATGCTCATTTTAATTATATCTATTGCGCCCTTAGCTCAGTTGGTAGAGCGCCATCTTGACGTGGTGGATGTCAGAGGTTCGAGTCCTCTAGGGCGCACCAATTGTCAAACTATACGAACTCATATTTCCAAAAAATTTAGAAGAATCTGAAAGGGAGCGGCCCCGTAAGGCCAACTCCCGTTCATAATGTCCCTGATCCAGGTTCCAATGAATCTTAATAGAATCAGTACCAATCTCAATACGTTTAATAAACTTTTGAATGATCTGCTTTTTAACGCTGGGATCAGTACTATCCTTTAAAAACTGCTTATAGTGATCCGCAAAGTCTTCAAAGGTAGAAAGGCTCACCATGGCCTTATCTGAACTCCCAGCGCCACCAGCTAGCTTTTCAAGAGCATCTTCAACTTCTACTTTGGCGGCCTCTAGCTTTTCCATTTGCTTAAAGATAGGTGCAGCAGAAACAGTTTTAGGAAGTTGTGACAACCTTTCAGCCATCGCATCAAGCTGACTATTAATCCCATACACTTTTGCTTTTAGACGCTCTTTTTCTTTAAGCTCTGGATTAGCACCATGAGTTCTCTTAAGTTCACCCAACATGGTTTTGATGAACTTAGGATCAGTTAAAAACCTAACAGCTTCACTCCATACAACTGGCTCTAGACGCTTCGCTAAAACTCGATGTGGATCGCATTTAAAAATGGGTTTGGATAAAGTAGAATTTCTTTTGGTTGCCCATGAGTGTTCATAGTAGGCTACTTTTTGTGTACGACCTGTTGCGGACTTCCCAGTCATACAGCTTCCACATTTCATACATGTGCATAAACCAGAAAGGAGATACGGCAATTTATAAAAAGAATCTGGTTTTAATTTTGATTTATTTTTGGATAGTTTTTCGTTTGCACGCTTAAAAGTAGATATATCAACAATGGGTTTCCAAACAGCTTTTGCCTCTTTTTTCTCTCCTTTTTGTGAGTAAACCTTAATAGCGATATACATTTTGTTTTTTAAAATCTTATGCAAATTA
>JBDHWX010000192.1:0-3344 GCA_039810365.1 Bdellovibrionales bacterium
AGTCTAAAAGTAAGAACGGAGAAATTTCTTTTGCAAGACCATTGTAATCAAACATGGTACGCACAGGAAACCCATCGCCAACCCAATGAGAAGAAACATTTTTATGTCTTGAAACAATTTTTTTCATACAACCACCTAACGCGGGCAATATGTGTCTATTTTGTGTATTGGCAAGGCCAGAAGAATATAGAATATAAGTTGATCTCAACGTATAAGGAACTTAGACTTTTTGGGCAAATAGAAAACGTATTATTAAGTTTTGGAGACATGTATGCAAAAAGCCGATGAAGTGATTCATTTTTGGTTTCAAAAACTAACGCCAAAGGATTGGTTTAAAAAGGATATTTCTTTAGATGAAAAAATAAAAGAGAATTTTTTGGAACTATTATATAGGACAATTGCAGGAGAGTGTGCGCAGTGGAGAGATACTGCAAAGGGTAGTCTTGCTCAGGTTATTGTACTTGATCAGTTTTCGAGAAATATTTTTCGCGATAAAAAAGAATCTTTTGCGCAAGATCCCTTGGCGCTAGCCATTGCCCAAGACGCTATTAAAAAGAAATTGGATTTAGAGCTTTCAATAACAGAACGAGCATTTTTGTATATGCCTTTTATGCATAGCGAATCTCAAGTGATTCACCAAAAGGCTGTAGAACTTTTTTCTTTAAAGGGTTTAGAGTCGAATTTGGATTTTGAACTTAAGCATAAAGCAATTATTGATCGATTTGGACGTTACCCACATCGAAATCACATTTTAAATCGAGAATCAACTCATGAAGAACTTTTATTTTTGCAAGAAAAGGGATCTTCTTTTTAGAAGTGAGTTGAACATAAGAGTAAGCCATGTTCCTAGAACAAATGGAAAAGTAAAAACGCCACCCAAAAAATAAAGGGCATTTGTTTGAACTAAAAAAATATGAATTGCAATTGTTAAAATAGAGCCAAAAAGAACTAACATAAATCTATTTTTTATTTCACTAGAAAAAACAATTGCAGTTAATACAGCGCTAAAACCAAAGAGACCCAAAAGAATTTCTTGATCTGGCAAATGAAAGTAAAAAGCAATAAGGGCGCCAAGGTATCCTGCTAAAAGTGCATAGAGGGCAGCGGTCTTGTTGCTAATAAAGACTCCTATAAAAAAAAGGACACCAGATAAAATGTGACCTTGAAAAATAACTTCTCCAAAGGCATGAAAGCCAGTTAATAAAATAGCATAGGGGGGATGGGTAAGGGGTGTGGAGACTTCGGCAACAGGAATTTGAAGCAAATGATGAAGAATAATAAATAATATCCATGTTACAAAAATAAAAGGAAATGTGTAGCCTGGCATTTTTTTTACAAGAAAAATATTTTGTAAAATGGCAGCTAGAGTGCTTCCGATAATCAACATAGCCCATGCCCATGTAGAATGACCAAATATTAAAAAAAGAGCAACGCCAACAAGGATCGGACTAAAAGAGTAAAGTCCATCATCAAGATGGGACATATCAAATTTTAAAATTCGTGCGGTGAGATTACCAACGACCGAAGCAGCAATGGCAGCAATTGCGCACATCCAATTTTCTAAAAAAATACCAATCAAAAAAAATAGCCCTGTAAGCTGATTTTTTTGGAGCATGATTTGGCTAAAGCCATAAAGATTTTGTTTTAAGAATGATTTTGGATTCATTTTTAAAAGACTCTAGTAGTTGAACGAAGTGGTCAACATAAAATTAAAAAGACTTGCCTGATTTAAAGTCAAGGGCAAGTCATAAAGAATTGCTAAGAATAAGTGCTTAGTTGGGAATCATTCGGATACCTTCACAAATAGGCTGTCCGTTCTTATCAAATCGTAGATTTGTTCTCTTTGATAAATTGGCAGTGTTGGTACCAATTGAACCTGCCGGACCAATTCTAAAATCTTTATATCTAGGATCGTCCTGAAGTGGTCCAATATCATGAATACCTTTTTTCCAAATAATAGGACGATAGGTAGAGTATTGAGAGATTTGTCCATCGCGCTCAATGGTAATATCGGAGCGAACATCAATGCGACCTCGATTGTCCTTGCGACCATTCCAGTCATATTGTTTTGTTACTTTGCTACCGTTAAATTCAAATTGGGTTTTGATACTACGTAAATCACAACTGATAATGGTTTCGTTTAAATCTGGATGTGTAATAAGTTGATCGCCTTCAATGCGCACACCTAGACCAATAGCACTTCTTTCGTGTACGTCTCCATTGGCATTTCCAAATTGGAATCGTTGATGTCCGATTACACAAAGATCTTTTGCAAGGTCATTTATTGATTGTACGCGAGCATCAAAGCTAGGATTTGTCGTAAACTGTCTAGCAAAAGACTCAAAGCCATTGCCTTCACGAAGTTGATTATGAAGTTCTACAATCCATTGACATTTTGAAGAATCAAAAGAGGCCTTAAGGGGCTCTGTTTTTGTTGGAGGATTGTCAACAAGAGGGAAAGTTTCTGCAGGTGATGTCGAACGTGCCTCTGATTTTACAGGAGCACTAGGGGCCTCAACGCCAACGTTACCATGACTATCTGGAACAGGAATTTCTGTGGGTGCTCCAGAAGAGCCTCCAAAACATGCATTTTGAAGAGCAGCAATATAGTCAAATAAAGAAAGTGTATAGCGATTTTTTGTAGAAGCATGTCGACATTCTACGTTTCCCTTTTCTACATTTTTATAGAATACAGACGATGACTGGGGTTGATTTCTAGCGACTTCAAGGTCTGGGGCAATGATATCGCGAGGAAATCTTCTTAATGCAGATGTTCTAAAAGATTCAAAAGCTCTTTTATATCGGCAATCACGGACAACATTGCCTTTACATTCTTTGGGTAGGTTACGGCTATTATCTGGTCCAGTGACTCTATCGGCAATCACAACACGGTTTGGAGATGGATTTGAATGAACAATAATTTCTTTAGTTGAGCCAGCAGAAACTGACGAAGATGATGGTTGTGCAGGTTCACGAACACGAATTGTATCTTGTCTTGATGGCTTGCTTGGACGCGTGTAACGCTCTCTTGTCTCTCGAATGGTTTGGCGATCAAAAGGCTTAGAGGATGAAACACAAGCAGAACCACAAGAAGCAATTACGGGTTGTGGAGGGAAGACGCAACCAGGTCTTGCAAGACCTAGGTTAAAGCATCTTTGTGTAAAAACATAATCAACGGCATTACGATCACAATCGTTTGTTGTTGCAAGCCATGAACACATTTGAAAAAGATCCATAAACATAGGGGGCGGGACAGAGCAGTTGGGGAGATTTAGGGTTAAACCTTGTTGAAGAGGGATGGCCCCGGGCATTCCAGCAGGATATGTGTAGGGATTTTGTGGTGC
>JBDHWX010000193.1:0-3283 GCA_039810365.1 Bdellovibrionales bacterium
TTGGCGTTATTCAAAACTTAGAAGGCCAGGGAGAGGCACAAAAAATCACAATTCTTTTTCCTAATACCGCTCTTAAAAAATTTATCTTAAAGTTTGCAAGACTTGAACGTGTCTAAATTAAATTTTATTTTTTCATTTTAAATAAACTTTGCGTTTAAATACCTATCTTTTATTCTTTAAAGTAGATCCTGCAGTACAAACACCCTGAATCATTTTTATAAAATTTTTAAAGACTATGATCCTTAGCTTTTTTTATAGCTTCCCACTCCCGAAGGTATTCCTCAATGCCTGTGGGTTTCAAAATTTGTGATTCTGGCGGATTCACATACTCAGACTCAATCCCATCCCAACCGCGGTAAGTTCTTTTTTGTAAACTTTGTGATAATTCAAAATCGGGATGATAACCTACTTTCCCGCCACCTCCAGGCAAATCCACACTCAAATTCGGCATTGCAAGGCCCGAAAGGTGTCCCCACAACTCTTTTTGAATCTCCAAAGAATCATCAATAGAAGTACGAAAATGATCTGTTCCTAGTGATGGATCACACTGAAACATGTAATAGGGTTTTGCTCGCAAATAAAGAAGTCTCCTTGCGACGGCCTGAATAACGGCGGGATGATTATTAATGCCATTTAATAAAACCATCTGATTCATCACTGGAATTCCATGATCGACAAAAAGGGAAATTGCCTCAGCTGACTCTTTGGTAATTTCTTTGGGATGGTTAAAATGAGTCATCATAAAGATAGGTCCATACTTGCGAATCATCTTTACCAATTCTTCTGTGATACGAAAGGGGTTGACCGTTGGCATACGACTCCCGATACGGATAATTTCAATATGCTCAATTTTTCGAAGCTCCGATAAAACTTTTTCTAATTGCTTATCAGAAAGAGTGAGCGGGTCCCCTCCAGATAAAATCACCTCGCGTATCCCTTTATGCTCACGAATGTAATCTAAGGATGTTTGGAATTCATGAGACGATAAAAATGCTTGATTATGCCCGGTAAAACGTTTTCGTGTACAAAATCTGCAATAAACCGTACAAAAATCCGTAACCAAAAACAAAACTCGATCTGAATATCTATGAATAAGGCGAGATGTCTTAGAATTTTGTTCTTCTCCCAAAGGATCTGGCATTTGTTGAGAGCCCGGCAAAGACTCTTTAAAGTGTGGTGTTTGAATAAGCCTTATGGGATCTTGCGGATTTTGAGGGTGTGCAAGAGTGGCATAATAAGGAGTTGAACGAATCTGAAATTGTCCCTCTGATTCTAAAAACCCCCTTGTCTCTTCTTCTGAAAGTTTATATAGAGATTGAAAGTCTTTAAGAGACTTTAGCGCATTTTGAGCTTGCCATTGCCAAGACTGCCAATCTTTTTTTGCAACGTTTTCGTAGGGGCCACGGGGTTTTGAAGGTTCAAAAACAAATTTCATACTGACGAGTTACACGTAAGCTAACCTCATGGTCAAGAAAGACTCCCAAACCTTCTTGTGGTGAGGTAAATAAGTGAGCCTTTTCTCCAAAAAGATATCTCGTCTTGAAACAAGAAAATGGGGGGTAAAAAAGCGGCTGGCACCTTTACCCAAAAAGCGGCTGGCACCTTTTTGGTCACCTAACTTCTAAGTTGTTGTAATTTTTTATTTTTTTTAAATTTTCCAAATGCTTATATTTTTGTAACGCTAACTTATTAAAAAATCTTATCTTTTTAGAGTACCCCATGCTTTTTAATATTTCATTGACAACTGAAAACAAGGTTAACACTGTTGGATTAAAAAATTTGCAGTTAAATCAATTGGTTATGCGTGCGTCTCGCAATGAGAACTGGCCCCAGATTTGAATAATACCCTTATAGGAAGTGAAGGAGTCTATTATGAAAACCTTAAACAAAAAGCTTTTATCAACAGCTATCCTTTTTATAGGCCTATGCTGTTTATCAAGCTTTAACCCATTTAGTGCAAACTATAATAATGAGGAGTCTTTAAGTTCAGCCTCAACAACAGCCGCCGAAAAAGCAGTAAGTGATGCTGCATCAGCAGTAGTAGCTGCTGCAACACCACAAGCGGCCACAACAGCATCAGCAAATAAACCAACTGCCGTGGGCACAACACCACCAGCTCAAACAGAAGCAGAAGCTTCATGTACGGGTGATTGTAAGCTTAAACAGCTTGAAGAAGAACTCCAAGTCACAAGATCTCAACTCGAACAAGTTTTAGCACAACAATCTGCAAATACTTCTCAAGATAAAAAACAAGAGACCAAAAAAGAAGAAAAGTCCAAAGATCAAGCTATTGTTGCTTGCGAAGATAAATCTTCTTTTAAACAACAATATGATTGTCTCACAGACCTATTGAAAAAAACCAACAAGCGAAAACATGAAGATCTTTATAATCAGACATCAGATGCCATCGCATCCATCATTAATGATGCCATTGAAGAGTGTGCAAATCATGAAGATTTTAGAAAAGGATATAATTGCTATTCTGATCTTTTAAAAAGAATCAGCAAAACAAAAAACAATGATGCTTATACAACTATCATGGCCAATATTTCTTCCTTGGCCTCGGATATTGCTCTTAGCGAACGCCCCAATATGTCTCACCTAGAAAGACTAAAAACCGTTGCCAAAGGAGACCGCGAAACCCTCACCAATATCAATGCAGCCGTTGATTGTGTTAATACCCAAAAATATGTTTCGGCCTATCAAGGTGTTTTAGAAAGATCAAACCAACAACTTGATTTTATCCAACAACAACGGGCCATGCTTGGAAACTGTAATTCTGTTAATACTCAAGTAAATTTCAATTGTAATATGCTTGCCATGCAAGAAAAGCAAATCACCATTAGCGCACAAAATGATATTAAGGGTCTACGCAACCGTATGAGCATCTATTTAGGAAAATATCAAACCGCAAGCAATTTTTCAGACTACCAGACAGCTCTTAATGAGTCTTTTCTCGACTTTCTTAGCCCCTACCAAAATCTCATTGCCTCAAATTCAAGCCTTGTAAACTTTGATACCATACCTGTTATTTCTCCTGAGGATCAACAGGCAAGTCTTTTAAGTGCTCAAACAAGTACTCAATTGCAAAACTTAGGGGTTTCTCCGTTTAGTCCTGGCGCTCAAAATTTATATAACAACAATACTCAAAACCAATTTTACAACCCAAACCTCAGACAACCCGGTGCCCAGTTTGTGACCACTAACTTTCCAAACTATCCCAATAATAATCAGTTTGGTGGGGTAAATCAGAATTTTAATCAAATCTGACAAATACTTCAAA
>JBDHWX010000194.1:0-3282 GCA_039810365.1 Bdellovibrionales bacterium
GAATGTATGGACTTATCCTTGTAGAACCTAAAGGTGGTTTGCCAAAAGTTGATCGTGAATACTATGTGATGCAAGGAGAATTCTATACAAAAGGCCCTAATGGTCAAAAAGGAACACAGCCATTTAGTATGGCTAAAGCCATTGATGAAAAACCAGAATATGTCGTTTTTAATGGCTCTGTTGGTTCCTTAACAGGAGACAAGTCTCTCACAGCTAAAAAAGGTGAAACCATTCGCCTTTTTGTTGGTAACGGAGGTCCAAATCTTGTTTCTTCGTTTCATGCAATCGGAGAAATTTTTGATAAAGTTTATCAAGAAGGAAATACAAGTCATGCGTCTCTTGATGTTCAAACGACTTTAATTCCATCTGGTGGAGCCATGATGGCAGAATTTAAGGCTGATGTGCCGGGAACTTTTATTTTAGTGGATCATTCTATTACGAGAGCTTTTAATAAGGGGGCTCTTGGCCAAATTAAAGTGACAGGAGAAGAGGACAAATCTATTTATTCTGGTAAAATTAGTGATGAAGTTTACTTACCAGAGGGAGCGGGTGTTCGTAACGCTGGTGCAGATTCTAAGGTTGTTATTGCAACAGCAAAAAACAAAGCAGAAAGAATTGAGCTTGGTCACAAGACTTACGTTAATAACTGTATGGCTTGCCACCAAGAAAATGGTCAGGGTATTCCCAATGCTTTTCCACCACTTGCAAAATCTGACTATTTAAATGCAGATAAAATTCGTTCTATTAAAGTGGTCACGGGTGGTTTACAAGGAAAAATCACTGTTAACGGAAAAGAATATAATAGCGTAATGCCGGCTTGGGATTTAAGTAACGAAGAGATTGCAAACGTTTTAACTTATGTCTACAACACATGGGGAAATTCTGGAAAAGAAGTTACCCCTGCAGAAGTTAAAACACATAGAATTAAGGCAAGTGATGTTGGAGCCTCAGAACACTAAAAAGATAAAAATTCTTTTTGTGGCCTTTGTTATGTTGATAGGCTTTTGGGGTCATGCAAAAGAAGATGAGATGATATTGATAAAAAAGGGGAGTTATATCCCCTTTTTTATGACCAAAAAGGGAAAAGAAAAAGTCAAATCAAGCAAGCCTATTGATGTTGAATCTTTTGAGATAGATAAATATCCAGTCACTCAAAAAAAATACTTGGAGTTTGTCAAAGAAAATACCAAATGGCAAAGATCACACGCCAAAAGCATTTTTGTGGACTCGCATTATCTCGAAAATTGGCAAAGTGATTTAAAGCCTCCTCAAGATCAAGAGAATTCCCCTGTTGTTTTTGTATCTTGGTTTGCAGCCAAGGCCTATTGTGAATGGAAAAAAAAACAGTTACCAACAGTGGATCAATGGGAGTATGTTGCCGATGATCAAGGACGTGGTGCAGAAGCAGCAAAGAAAAAGATTCTTGATTGGTATGGTAAGCCTAATGAAGAAAAATTAGCCTCTGTTGGCCAGGATCAACCCAATGGCTATGGTGTTGGGAATTTGCATGGCCTTATTTGGGAATGGGTTTTAGATTTTAATAGTGCCATAGCAAGTGAGGAGTCAAGAAACAGTGATGAAGATAACAATATGTTTTGTGGCAGCGGTTCACTGAATGCTGTTGATTCTTCAGACTATGCAAGGTTTATGAGATACTCACTTCGCAACAGTTTAAAAGCAAATTATACCACTGCAAACTTAGGTTTTCGGTGTGCAAAGGAGACAAAAAAATGAAAACAATCTTAATAGCATTAACAGTTATATCACAAATGGCATTTGCCAATTCAAATGCAAACTCAACAAAGGGGATAAGCCAAGACTCTATTTATAATTTAGAGACTCCGTGGACAAATCAGGACAATAAGTCTATGGAACTTAAATCTTTTTCAGGAAAGCCTATGGTTATTTCTATGGTTTACACAAGCTGTCAGCACGCGTGTCCCATGACAGTTGCAGACTTACAAAAAATTGAAAATGGGCTTAAAAAAAATAAAAAGGATGTTCAGTTTGTTTTAGCCTCTTTTGATCCCAAAAGAGATACGCCAGAGGCCCTAAACAAATTTGCAAAAAAGTTTAAACTAGATTTGAGTTATTGGAGCTTGATTACATCAACACCAGAAGCGATTCGTGATCTTGCAGCGGTTTTAAATGTTCAATATAAGGATACTGGAGATGGAGACTTTTCTCACTCTAATATTATTACGGTTTTGGATTCTAATGGAAAAATCATTCATCAACAAACAGGATTAAAACAAGATCCAAAAGAAACAATTCAATCTCTTTTGCATCTTTTAAATAAAAAGATTTAAAAAATGTTTTCTCTGGCAAGATATCAACAAGATCCATTTCGAATATTTTTTATTTTAGGAGGTGTCTTAGGGTTTCTTGGTATCTTTCCTTGGGTGTTATTACTTTTTCATTGGTCAGTTTATCCATTAAGTTACCATCGTATGGTGATGATCGGTGGGTTCTTAACATCTTTTGTAACCGGATTTTTAATGACGGCTGTTCCGAGATTTACACAAAGCCATTACGCAAAAACATCTGAAATTTTGACTTCCTTCTTTGCTATTATCTTGGCTTATGTTTTTGCATGCATGAGTCAAGAAGGACTTTTTTATATCATGGTTTTTGTAAGCCACCTGAATCTTGCCATATTTGCGTTTAAAAGATTTAAAATTCGACAGGCTAATCCGCCTCAAACCTTTATGTTCATGGGAGTTGGATTTGGTTTGTGGGTTTTGTCAGATGTGATTTTAACGTTATTTGCTCTTGGAACTTTAGACAATCCCAGTGTCTACTTGCTGTTTAAAGACTTTTGGATTGAGGGTGCGATTTTAAGTTTTATTTTAGGGATAGGTGGAAGGCTTTTGCCTGGTATACTGGGATGGACTGAAATTATGCAAAATGATGGAAGAGATGAAAGTAAAAACTATCTTCAGAGTATTCCATCTTCTCTTTTTTTAATGGCATTTTTATTTATACTGTCTTTTATAGTTGAAGCCTTCATCAATATTGGATTTGGACTTTTTATAAGAAGCCTTGTGATATGTTATTTCGCTTTTCGCTTCTGGAGAGTTTATAAATTTCCTTTTATACGAAACCCGATGACATGGGGAATTTGGCTGGCAGGTTGGTGTTTTGTTTTAGGGTCACTGATAAGAGTTTTTTGGCTAGAAGGAGGCATTCATGCTTTTCATATGCTTCTTGTTGGGGGGATATCTCTCTTGACAATGATGATTGCAACAAGAGTAACACTGGCTCATGGCGGCCCTGGCGCTC
>JBDHWX010000195.1:0-3242 GCA_039810365.1 Bdellovibrionales bacterium
TGTAAGAAAATAGAGAATTCCATAAAGCCCTAAGACAAAAATGGCTTGTGTAATAAACTGGGATGAATTTTTAAAAAAATAAAATCGGAAGGTAAAAGCGATAAGGGCACTGACAAGAGAGGCTCCCCAGAGTTTGACTTGAAATAAGAAGCCCAAAAATGTTTTTCCAATTTTTTGATTTAAAGATTTTTTAAGAAGCAAAAATTCAACCCACCCAGAGAGTCCCGCCGATGCTGTGAGGCCAACGGTTCCCCAGCTTTTGTGGATACTCAGTAAGTCTGGTAAAACAAGGGCAGAGACATAGCCTAAGATAGTGGTGAGAACCACGCGAATGATGGCAAAGCGAAGAGGTGTTTTGGTGTCTTTGAGAGAGTAAAATGCAGAAGAATAAAGTCTTCCTTGAGTTGTGGCCAAGAGTCCGATGGTAGCACCAAACAGGACCTCCCAGACATAGAGCGTGCTTTCGTGGTCGAACTCTCCTGTTTGAAAAACAGCTGAAACAATGACATCACCTAAAAGAGCAAAGGCTACAACGGAAGGAATAATAAAAAAGGCAATATGCCTTAGCCCCTGGTTGAGTCTTTTTTGCAGATAGGTTGCGATTTCTTCTGGTGTGCCTTGGGCTTGTGACAAGGTGGGGAGCTCTGCTGCAGAAACACTCATACCAAATAAAGAAATCGGCAAAAGGTAAAGCGTTTGAGAGTAGGCGAGGGCGGAGACGGCCCCTGTGGGCAAAAAGCTTGCAAGAAGATTGTCGATGTAGGCTGAAACTTGAACAACTCCGCGAGAGAGAACAACGGGAAAGAAATTTTTGATGACGGATTGAACGTGTAGTAGCTTTGTTTGAAGCGATAGAGAAAAAGTTTTAAGAAGTTTTAATACCGTTGGGACTTGGATAAAAAATTGCAAAAAACTCCCCAGGACAAGTCCCCACGCTGTTTTTGTGGCTAGGTCGCTTTGTGAAAGCTTTGGTCCAAAAAGGATTAAAAAAACGATAATAGTGAGATTCCAGATAACAGGAGCAAAGTAGGAGAGAAAAAACTTTTTATGGCTGTTGAGAACTCCCAAACACCAGGCAGATAAAACCAAAAAGCCAAGTCCGGGAAAAAAGATTTGCACAAGATGAATTGTGAGATCTTTTTTTCCGCTATGAAACCCTGGCGCAATGGCATCAATCATCCATGGGGCGAGAAGGACTCCGCATAAAACCAAGAGCGAAACCAAGAGCATGAGGAGTGTAAAAATGGTGCTAGCAACTCGAGAGGCGGTTTTTTCATCGTCTTGAGCGATAAGGTTTGCATAAACGGGAATAAATGAAGCCGATAAGACGCCTTCACCAAAAAGATTTTGTAAAAAATTGGGAATTTTAAGAGCTGCTTTAAAAGCATCACTTGCATCAGAGTTTCCAAAAAAGTGAGCAAAGATACGCTCGCGGACGAGTCCGGCAATACGGCTTAGAAAAATGCCAAGGGCAACAAAAAAAGCCCCTGATTTATTTGACCTTTTCATGAAGCTCTATTTTTCACGAGAACAGAGTGGCTGTACAGAGAATTCTCGCTTAGGCTTTGTGACTTTTAATAGAAAAAGTCGTTTCAAAATGAATTCCTCAAATGTTGAGATGGTTCCAATTTGGTGTTGAAATAACAACTTTTTACAAAATGCACAGACTTTTGTCGAAGTCAGATCAACTCATTGAAGTCCGCTCAAGAAGGTTGTATTTTAAAGGTATCTCAAGAGGAACGTTTATGGATAAGTTTTTAACAGCTTTCATGCCACTATTTTTTGCCATTGATGCCATTGGAATTTTACCAGCTTTTTTATCAGTAACAGGAGACGTTTCGGTTCGACAGAGAAGAAAAGTTGTGAACCAAGCGGCGGTTACCGCTTTTGGTGTGAGTGTTTTTTTTATATTTTTTGGTAAGGCCATTTTTAAACTTCTTGGTATTACGGTTTATGATTTTAAAATTGCAGGGGGTTTGCTCCTCTTAATTATTTCTATTTATGATGTTCTTTTTGATACCAATGAAAGAAGAAAATCCAGCGGCCTTGATACAATTGGAATTGTTCCTATCGGAACACCTCTTATCATTGGGCCGGGTGCTTTGACGACTCTTCTTCTTTTAGTAGATACCACAGGTTACACGTGGACCATGGTCTCTCTTGTGATCAACGTTGCCATTGTCTGGCTTTGTTTTTTCTTTTCTGATACTATTATTAAGATTATTACAAAACCAGGATCCATTGCTGTTGGAAAAGTTTTTGCCCTCTTTCTTGCTGCCATTGCTGTGATGCTTATTCGTTCTGGAATTATTGCCATTGTACAGGGGATTCATTAATTTTCTTTTAAGAAAAGAGTGTCTGTGAAAATTGCACGAGACATTATGACCAGAAATCCATTTGCATTAAAATCTTCTATGCAAGTGGAAACCGCTGTTCAAGAAATGTTAACCCACCATATTTCATCAGCTCCTGTTTTAGATGGTCATCAAAAGCTACTGGGCCAGGTATCAGAAATTACCCTCTTAAAAGCCTATATTCTTTCTTCTAAGGAGGGATCCGAAAAGGTTTTGCTCGATTATCAAAAAAGTTTTTCTCAGCCTTCAATTGTTAGAGAAATTGATCCCATCGATAAAGTGGTTAAAAGCATTATTGAGTCTCCCTACAACCGCGTTTTGGTTCTAGATAGTCGCGGTCATTTAAGGGGAATTATTAGCCCCAAAGATATTTTGCGTTATTTGATGGGTGAGAAGTCCCGTTCGGGTACCTTGGTGCAAGAAATGCAGGTTTTGCAAGATCGTATTTCTATTTTAAAAGATCAGCTTCATGCAACCAAAACCCAACTCAACACAATTGATAGCATGGTTGAGCAAAGTGAGTTTATGTTTTATTCTGTCGATGCCCAGGCAAAAATTGTGATTGCCAACATTCGGTTGCATCAGGACCTAGGTTATGGGCCCAGGGAGCTTATAGGGAAATCCGTTTTGGATATTTATCCGGCTGAAGATAGAAAAAGGGTCGAGGACTCTTTAAGGCAGATGATCGGAGATGGGAAAAGCCAGAAAACCTATAGTACTTACCTCACTCAAGATGGAAAACATTTGCGCGTGGAGGTTATTTCTCACCCTATTTTCGATGCAACGGGTAGTTTTCTTGCGACCTCGACCGTTTCAAGAGTTCTTGATCAGGACTCCTTGCTCCGAGCCCTCCACGGCGTCTACGACTAAAAGGTGCCAGCCACTTTT
>JBDHWX010000196.1:0-3239 GCA_039810365.1 Bdellovibrionales bacterium
AAGCCCCGCCTCTCTCATATATTGAGGAGTCATTTTTAAAGTTTCCTCAGTGCTTCGTGAAACAATGGGAATCATAATCAAAGCAAGGGCCAATGCTCCTGCCATCAGAGAAAAGCCTTTCATTGGTGTTACAACAAATGAATAAATAAAAAGCCCAATTACAATACTTGGAACTCCCATTAATAAATCGTTTGTAAATCTTAAAAACCACGCACTTTTACCATAGCCGTATTCCGCAATATAGATTCCAGAAAAAATACCCCAAGGTACTCCTATCAGACTTGCTAAAAAGACTAAAAATAAACTGCCCAAAAAACTTTGCCCCATACCACCACCTTTTTCTCCAACAGGCACGGGCAAGTGAGTAAAGAAGTCTACGCTGAGATAGGGAGCTCCTCTTTGAAAAACATAAGTAAATATACTCAAAAGAGGCAAAATCGCAATAAGTGCCAAGATAACAATAAGGGTGAGCATAAAGAGATTCCAAAAACGCCTGCGATAGTCATAAAAACTTTTGGTCGTCTTCATCTTGAACCCCGATATTTTCTTTCCACTCGCCAAACAATAATTCGAGTGAGAGAATTCATCAAAAGAGAAACTAATAATAGCGTAAGTCCAATAGCCATCAGTGCTGAGGTGTGCAGACCCCAAGAGGCCTCGGCATATTCATTCACAATAAGGCTGGCCATAGTCTGACCCGAACTTAAAAGAGAGGCTGTAATTTGTGGCCGATTGCCAATCACCATCGTTACGGCCATGGTTTCTCCAATGGCTCGCCCAAGACCTAAAATACTCGCACCAAAAATACCCGAAACAGATCCTTTTAAGATTGTCAGAGTTATCATCTCCCACTTTGTTGCACCCAAGGCAAGAGCACCCTCTTTGTAAATTTTTGGAATCGTTAAAAAAATTTCTCGGCAGGTTGAAGCAATGGTTGGAACAATCATAATAGACAAAACAAGACTTGCAGCAAGAATCCCTGTTCCAATAGGCATCCCTTGAAACAGAGGGAGAAATCCAAAATATTTTAACAAAAACGGCTCAATGGGATCTTTTAAGAGAGGGACCAAAACAAAGAGTCCCCAAAGGCCATAAACAACACTCGGAATAGCTGCAAGCATTTCAATTAAAAACCCTAAAACTTTACGAATCCTTTTATTTGCAATTTCGGTAATCAACAGGGCTGATCCGATACTCATGGGGAGTGCAATTGCCAGTGCCAAAAGAGAAACGAGAATTGTTCCAAAAATAAATGCAAGTGCCCCATACTCATGGGTAATGGGATTCCATTCATTGATTACAAAAAAAGATAGACCTTCTTTTTCAAAAATGGGCCAAGACATTTTGAGAAGGAGAAAAATAAATCCAAACAATACCGCAAAAATTCCAAAGGCCATAACCTTTAAGAACCAGTAAAATGCCTTATCTCCAAAATGGAGATCTTTATTGTTCGATTTTAATTTTATCAATTTCACTCTCTGCTTTTTTTATTATTTGTGGTGGCAATGGCACATAAGAAAGATTCTTAGCATAGACTTGCCCCTCTGTTAGAGACCATTTCAAAAAATGAATCAGAGCCTCACCTTTTTTTAAAGGCATTTTTTGAAAAACAAGTATGTAGGTGTAAGTAGAAAGAGGATAGCTTTTCTCCCCACGAGATCCAATCAGAGATTCTAACAAATTACCTTGGTGAACCTTAAGAGATTGAATCGCAGCAGCTCCAACAGAGTCTGGCGATGGCATAACAAATTGCCCCGATGTGTTTTGCAAAGCCGCCATATTCAAATGGTTCTTAATGGCATAGACCTGTTCAAGAAAGCCAATGGAACCTTGGGTCTGTAAAATAAGTGCTGCAACTCCCTCATTACCCTTTCCACCAAGACCCACGGGCCACTTGACGGCCTTTCCAGCCCCAATACTCTTGGGCCAAGTCTGTGCAGAAGATTGAAGAAATTTTGAAAAAATGGCTGTTGCCCCACTACCATCTGAGCGAAAAATAGGGATGATATTAAGGTCTGGGAGTTTTACATTTGGATTTATCTTAAAAATTTCTATGTCGTTCCACTTTTTAATGCGTCCCAAGTATATCCCCGCTAAGATCTCTGGAGAAAGCCTTATATTTTCTTTAACTCCCGGAACATTATAAGCCAGAGCAATCGCTCCTAAAATCATGGGAATATGTAAGATGGGTATTTTTGTTTTTTTAAGTTCTTCTTTATTCATAGGAACGTCAGAGGCTCCAAAATCAACTGTTCCCAAAAGAAGCTGCTGAATACCAGCACCACTTCCTAAAGATTGATAATTAATTTTCATTTCTGGATTGATTTTATGGTACTCATAAAACCACTTGGAATAAATAGGATAAGGAAAAGAAGAGCCTACTCCGTTGATAAGAAGTGCACCACTGGCACTTGCAATATTTAAGAATAAGAAAGCAAACACAAGTTTTAACATAGTCTTTACAGACTATTATCGACACTTTTTATCAAAGTATTGTTAGGGTTTTGTTAGATTTTATTTGGAATCAGATTGACACCTAATATTAACACCCGGGACGTACTCCCTCTTTTCTGGGGTAATTCCACGGATTTTTTCCCAAAATGTTGGATTGACCATATTTTTTGTTGAATCAATTGTCACACCAAGAAGCTGGGAGCCATCGTTTTTTAAAAAGAACGACATAACATAGGATTCTGAAACAAGATTTTTTTCATATTTGTTTTCTTGATCAAAAATCAACATATAAACTTCCCCTCCTTCAACTCCTTTGAGAGGAACAGAACTGAACCAAGCCTTTCTTAGAGGAATTTTATATAAATGCAGAGTGGACGCTTTTTCATCATAAAGTGCAATTTCAAGATCTTTAAACGTTAAGTGAGATGTTAAAAAACAACCTTGTAATCCACTCATCTCTGATAAGAGCAAAAAATTATAAGCGTTTGCTGTTGTGAGAGGGCGCGTTGTAGAGAGTAAGGCCTGCCTTACGGTCTCTTGAAGAGAATTATAAAAACCCGGTTGCCATTCGACCTGAGGCCCAGTTTGTGCAAAAGAAAGCCCACCGACCAATGTAAATGATAAAAATAGCATGATAAGTTTTTTCATCAAGGCCTCCTCAAACCTTCGGGAGAGTATTGTTTTTTTAAGACTGCCGCAACTGGTTTTTCAATACAAAAGTGATTTCATGCTTATTATGATAAAGATGATAGAGTTTTGAGCCCTTGATATTGGAGAATTTTCTT
>JBDHWX010000197.1:0-3227 GCA_039810365.1 Bdellovibrionales bacterium
TTTCTTTTGATACCAAAATTGGATACACGGATGTTGGAAGATTGATTGGACATATTTCTTTGGGTAGTGAACTTGTAGAAAAAAAAGCAAACGAAATCGAAAGTTTTCCATTTGATTTAAAAAATATGTGTAAACATTTGGTCTTAAGCCACCATGGACAGCTAGAGTATGGCTCCCCCAAGCGTCCTAAATTTTTAGAAGCTCTTGTTGTGGGTATGATTGATGATCTTGATAGTAAGATCAATGCGATTGGGCAAATTCTATTAGAGACCCAACAATCTGATCCAGAGGCAAAGTGGACGCCTTATAATCAAATGTATGATCGTTATTTTTATCTTAAAAAGTAGATTACTTTTTAATTTCTGCAGGAATTCCGACGACCGTAGATCCAGCTGGGACGTCCTTTGTTACAACAGAATTGGCCCCAATTTTAGCTTCGCTACCAATGAGGATATTACCAATGAGTTTGGCTCCGGCACCCACAAGAACTCGATTGCCAAGAGTTGGGTGCCGCTTTCCCTTTATAAGAGTTGAACCACCAAGAGTGACTCCGTGGTAAATGAGACAGTCATCGCCGATGATAGAGGTTTCACCAATCACAACACCCATGCCATGATCAATAACCAGCCTTTTGCCAATTTGAGCACCGGGGTGAATTTCGATTCCTGTTAATAGACGCGAGATTTCACCAAGGATCCTCGCCAAAAGATAAAGCCTCATATTATATAAAGCATGCGCGAGACGATGAAAAAAAAGAGCCTTAACACCAGGGTAACAAATCAGAACTTCAATAAGAGATTTCGCAGCAGGATCGTAGTTTTTATATGCTTTTAATAACTTTATCATGAACTTAAACTAACTAATTTGTTTTAAGAAATCAATCGTGTTAGTAGAATAGTTTGAATGCTATAGGAGCCTCATGCTGACGATTGTAGCCCTTCCCATAGGAAACTTTGATGATATAACAGTTCGAGCTCTTAATGCTCTTAAAATAGCTGATGTTATTGTGGGAGAAGAGCGCAGGGTACTTTTGCCGTTATTGAAGCGTTATGGAGTGGATGTTCAGACTAAGCAAATTGAATTCTTAAATGAACATTCGCGTCCAGAAGAGATTCAAGAAATAAAGAAGTACTGTAGAGAAAAAAATGTCTCACTTGTTTCTGATTGTGGGACCCCTGTTTTTTGTGATCCGGGAGCCTTGCTTATTGAGGCTTGTCGCAAGGAAAATATCTTAGTTAAGAGTGTCCCTGGGGCTTCAAGCCTTATGATGATTCTGAGCTTATCATCAAAGCCTATTAAAAAGTTTTATTTTGCAGGGTTTTTACCTCGCGACAAAGAAGAGAGAATACAAGAAATTCAGCGGTTATCCAAAATCCAAGATGCCATCGTTGTGATGGACACGCCTTATCGTCTCAAATTAACCCTAGAACAACTGGCGCAATCTATGCCAAATCGAAAAGCTATATTGGGATGTGATCTCACAACAGAAATAGAGCTAGTTTTGGAAGATACATTAACGAAAATAAAATCAAAAGTTTTGGATGGCGAGAAGAGAGAATTTATACTTTTGATTTATGGACTTTAGATAGAGGGCAGAGAAAGGTCTCCCTGCCTCTTGAAATCTTAATTACTCTTGACCATCTTCTGGCATTGGCTCAGGAGAAGCTTCAGATCCTGCATCTGGTGCAGTTGGCTCTAGAATTTTTCCTTCTTTTACTTTCTTGTTTGCTTTTTTCTTAGCAGGTTTTTTGTTCTTCATGTGCTTGGCTGCCTTTGCTGTAGCACCAGCTTCTTGAGCAAGAACATGCCCTGATGAGAAGGCAAGAATGATAGCAAATGCGGCAAGCGTCTTTTTAGTAAACATATTGTACTCCTTTTTGTTACAAGACTTGTTTTGTCATTTTGTGGTTGAAGATTAAAAAAAGGAATAGGAAAAGTGCAAAATAAAAAAGAATTTATCTATCATTTAGGCACCAAGACCAAAGTCTATAAAACTCTACTTTGAAAGTTTTTGGTAAAGCTTAAACATTACCAGACCAAAGATCCACCAGAATAAAAACTGTAAGAAAAATGGCCAAAAAAAGGCAGGTTCAGAAAAAGGCAGAGCATAGGGATATATGAGAAAACAACTCCAAAAAATAATCTTATCAAAAATTTTTAAAAGGCTATTGGTAGGTTCTTGATCTGAAAAAAAAATAAAATGCAAAATAAAAAGAAAAAGCCAAAGCCAAGCTAAAAACATGGAGGCTATGATATTTTTAAAAATATTTTTGAAATCCACGATATTATTTTGCTATCGGGATTTGTTGCTGGCAACAGAAATACTTGATCCTTCTGGTTTAAGTAAGCCTTCCCAGCGATCGGCAAGACCTACTTGTTTTTGACTTCCATTTTCGCGCCCGAGGATACCTTCGACATAACCTAGATTGCTGATGCTAAAATCATACATTCTATGACCATTTGGGTGTTTTGCAATAAAACCATTTTTTTCTAAGATCGATCGGAAATAGAATAGACGTTGGGTTTCCCAATCATTTTTAAGAGAGATACCATACTTGCTAGCGACTTCCTTAACGTCTTGGGCAGCAAAGTTCACCCATTTGCCGCTACCATTATAGGCCGAAAGTGCTCGTCTAAAATTATCTCTTATTTCTGGAGAAAGTTCGGACCACGAAGTTGTTTGCTGAGGAGGAGCCACATGGTTTGTTTCTTGGTAGGCAGATTTAATAATTCTTATAGCATTTTTTAAATTAACAACAGGGTTCTGAAGACAAGTGGAGATGGATTCCATTTGAGTTAGAGTTTTATTTTGGAGATTGCTATAATCGGATTCTGAGCAAAGTCGATTTTTTGATGAGGCAGAATTAATCTGAAATAATCCGATACTTTTATTTAAAAGATTTGTATCACCCACGGCATGGCATCTTCCACCAGATTCCGCTGTCATAATACCAAGTAGAATTTCTGCAGGAATACCATTTTCTGTGGCTTTTTGAGTAAGGTAATTTTTAAAATCATCAAATTTGAGCCCAAAGCAAGTTTTATTAAAATTATTTTTTACATTTTGAAACTCAGGGTTTGAATCACGAGAAAGAACATTATTTGTAGCTTTTTGTACATCATTTAATGGATTTGTTTTTTTAGTATAACGTGTTTTTGTTTTAAGATGAGTGGCTGTTACCGTGTTGATTTGATTTAACTGATGAATAATATCACCAATGGCACTT
>JBDHWX010000198.1:0-3215 GCA_039810365.1 Bdellovibrionales bacterium
GCTTACCTTTTTTTTAGTTCATCTTGTGCCGGGTGACCCCGTTGATCTTATGCTCGGTGAGCAAGCCACAAGTCTTGATAAAACTGTCCTCAGACATGAATTGGGCCTTGATCTCCCCCTTGGTGAACAATATGTGGTTTTTATGAAAAATCTTGCTCACCTTGATCTTGGAAAATCTTTGCTAAGCAAAGCTCCCGTTGCCCAAGAACTTACCCAAAGGATTCCCGCAACAGCAGAATTAGCTATTGTTGCCATTCTGATTGCCATTTTCATTGGAATCCCTCTTGGCGTCTTAGCATCGGTTAAACAATATGGTGCCGTTGATAATTCTGTTTTAGTGGGCGGTCTTTTGGGAATGTCTCTACCAAGTTTTTGGACGGGCCCCATGATGATTCTGATTTTTTCTATTTACTTTGATTTATTTCCTGTTAGCGGAAGAGATGGTTTTGCCTCTGTGGTATTGCCTGCTATTTGTCTTGGCCTTTCTTTAAGCGCAATTCTTATGCGTATGACAAGGGCCTCTATGCTTGAAGTTATCCGTGAAGACTACGTGCGAACAGCTTTGGCAAAAGGTGTTTCTAAACCCATGATTTATTTTAAACACGCTCTTCGAAATGCTATGATCCCTATTATTACAATTTTAGGTCTGCAATTTGGGTCTCTTTTAACGGGAACCGTGATTACCGAGACGATTTTTGATTGGCCGGGCATTGGATCTTTATTTTTTGATGCCATTCAACAGAGAAACTATCCTGTTGTGCAAGGCTGTGTTCTTTTTATTTCATTTACTTATGTTATCGTGAACCTTGTGACCGATGTGGTTTATGCTGTGGCTAATCCGCGCGTGAGGCTTTCGTGAAGACCAAAAAACTTTTTAACAAAAAAAATATTTTGATTTTTTTTGGCGGTACAGTCATTTTGTTTTTTATTTTTTGTGCTATCTTTGCGCCATTTGTTAGTGGACACGATCCCAATATCATGAATCTTGATCTTCGTTATCAAGCACCCTCTCACCAACATCTCTTTGGGCTTGATCAAAACGGCAGTGATGTTTTTGCAAAGGTAATTTACGGCTCGCGCATTAGTCTTTATGTCTCCATTAGTGTCGTGGCTATTTGCTTAACCCTTGGACTTATCATTGGAACTGCTGCTGGTTTTTGGGGTGGGCTTATAGATCAAATTTTTATGCGGATTGTAGATATGCTTTATGCGTTTCCTGGTTTTTTACTTGCCATAGCCCTTGTTGCAGTCCTTGGACCCTCTTTGCATAATCTTATTTTAGCCATGTGTATTACTGGGTGGACAAGCTATGCAAGGCTTGTAAGAGCTGAGGTCTTGCATCTTAAAACAAAAGAATACGTACAATCCGCTTTTGCTACAGGTGCTCATCCACTAAGAATTGTTTTTTTTCATATTTGGCCAAACTTGGTTGGTATTTTAGTGGTGCAATCTTCTTTTTCTATGGCGGCCACGATCTTGTCAGAATCTTCTTTAAGCTTTTTGGGCTTAGGAGCGCCGCCCACTACCCCAACATGGGGGGCTCTTTTAAATGCTGGCAGAAAAATACTCATCGAGGCCCCACACGTGAGCGTTTTTCCAGGAATCGCCATTGTGCTTTTGGTTCTTGCTTTTAATCTATTTGGAGATGGGCTTAGAGATTATCTTGATCCCAAGAAAAGCCGCACGTAGAATAAAAAAATGCTCTCACTTAACCAAAAAATTGGACAAACTTTTATTATTGGAATCTCTGGTCACAGTCTCACAAAAGATGAAAAATCTTTTATTATAAAAAATAATATTGGCGGAGTTGCTTTATTTAGTAGAAACATTTCAACGTTTGAACAACTTCATGCGCTCACAACAGAGCTTCATGCGCTACAATCCCAAAAGCCAGACAAGTCACCACTTTTTGTGAGTGTGGATATGGAAGGTGGTCGTGTTGCAAGACTCAAAGAACCTTTTACGGTTTGGCCGCCTTTACAAAAATTAGGTAATCTCAATTCGACATCGATGTGTTTTGAATTTGCAGAAAAAATGGGGTTGGAACTTAAAGCTGCTGGTTTTAATTTAGATTTTGCTCCCTGTGTGGATGTCCTCACACAAAATCAAAATCCTGTTATTGGCGATCGCTCTTTGGGTTCTGATGCCGAAACTGTTGCAAAGCTTTCTTCTGCACTTGTTCGCGGCTATGTAAAATCAGGAATCCTTCCCTGCCCCAAACATTTCCCTGGCCATGGCGATACCACTGTGGACTCTCATTTGGATCTTCCTATTCAAAAAGAAACAACACTTGAAACTCTTCGCACGCGTGAGTTTTTACCTTTTCGCAAAGCCATGCGTGCGCGAGCCGAAATGATAATGAGTGCTCATATTTTGTTTCCCAAAATCGACCCCGTGTGGCCCGCAACACTTTCTCAAATTTTTCTAACAGATCTTTTACGCAAAGAACTTCGTTATAATGACCTTATCGTAACCGACGATCTTGATATGAAGGGCTTACGCAATCGGTTTTCTGTGGAACAAATTGCAGTTCGCGCTATTGAAGCTGGTGCCAATATTCTTCTTTATTGCAACGAACCCCAAAGCCCTTCCCTTGCGCTTGAGGCTACATTAGAGGCCATCAAAGATAAAAAAATTTCAGAAGATCTTATTGATAAATCTTATCAAATGATCATCGAAACGAAGCATCTAAGATTGGCAAACTTTAAGACTTTACCGCTGCAAGAAGCAAAAAAAGTTATTGGTTGCAAAGAGCATAAAGAGCTTGCACAAAACATCAAAGATGGCGTTTTAATAAAAAACAACTCCCAAGTTTCATAATTTTTTGTTAAACCACTAGCCCTATGTTGAAATTTATTTTTATCCTTTGTTTATCGATATCCGCTTTTGCTCAAGAAGATGTGGTTCAAGAACCCAAACAAGTTGTGACCTCAACTCCACTAGATGATTTTAGTCAAAAGGCCAAGGGCTGGACGAGTGAAACCATTTCTCGCGAAACCCTACAAACTCAAGGCGGGGGCTCTTTATACGAAGCCCTTAATAAATATCCTGGTGTTCAAGCTAGTAGTAGCTCTTCTGGCAATACGCCCTTTATTCGCATTCGTGGCAATGGAAGCAATTCTCGAACCCTGATGCTTTTTGATGGTATTCCTCTCAACACACAAGATGGTCTTGGCGGAAATCCCCTTTTAATTCCAACAGAGCTTATTGATAGT
>JBDHWX010000199.1:0-3199 GCA_039810365.1 Bdellovibrionales bacterium
AAATCCTCGAATCGAAGAATACACAAAAATATTATCTTTCCCTCCGACAAGTGAGATGACCTGCTTAATTGTGAGCATTTGATCTGCATAATTAAAAAATTTATTTAAAAGTTCGAGACTTTTCTCACCATCTCCGTTTACCATACTGACTTTATAATCGTGGAAATATCCCACTATTCGCCTAATTAAAAATTCATTTCTTTGTCTCAATTTTTCAATATTCCTCACATATGCACTTTCCCTTATGCTGCGAGTCCTCTCTGGTAATTCTGGAAAAAACCCACTCTTGCGAAAAAGTTCTTCAATTTCCTTATCTTCATGTAACGCCAAGGTTCGGATTCCGTCTTCGTAAATGGACATATTCACATCTATTGAGCTAAGCTGAAGCTTTCCAATCCCCTGAAGAACATTTTTGTCATAAAAATCATAATCAAATTTTTTTGATATTTCTTGAAGAACTTGTTCAACACGTATTTTGCCAATGCTCCAATTTTTCCATTTTAAAGAGATATTAACAAATGGATCAACAAGCCTTCTTGTCTTTTGCCCCGGTTGTAGCTCTCCTTCTATTGCGATCAGTTTTGAGACAGACTGTCCCATAAAGGTTTCTCCAGGATCACCATTTCCCTGCGTACTGGCAACAACAAGATCCTGCTCAGAATATTCTCTTAAGAGTGAATTAATAATATTGATCGTTAAATCTTCATAATTCTTACCCGAACGTTTTCCGGCAACGTACCGTACAAAATCTTTGGAGGCTCCCGTAGGATGCACTATTTGCACGACATCTTCTGATTCGAGTTTTGTTTTTTGCCACATAAAAAAATGAGAGTCTGTTCTCTTTTGTGTAAAATCATGTGAAATTTTATATGGCCTTTGCAAAACACTTAGCAAATCTGTTCGGCCCTCTACCAAAACTCGACGAAGCCCTTTTAAGTTTTGTAAAACATCTGGATTTTTATCTAAATCACTATCGATATTGAGACTATAAAAATGAGTGGCTGCATCTCCATCAGCTTTTGCAAAGTTAAAGCCTAAAACAGGAACATAGAGGCTAAGATCGATATAAAGACCTTTTGTTAACATTTTAGCAGGATCACGATAGATTTGAATTGTGTTTTCGTTCTTACGAAAAATATGAAGCCTCGACAGTATCATTTTATTTGCAAAGAGACCTGCCTGTGCATGCAATCGCTGAGTAAGAGAATACGAGAGATTCAAATTTGTATCCCCACCAAGTGAGGTTGTGATAATAATCGACTCACCAACACCGAGAGCTTCTTTAAATTTTTGGACAGTTTCTTTTAATTGAGACTGCCCTTCTGGAGTTTGCAATGCTGTTTCATCAAGACGAAGTGCTGTATCTAAAATTCTACCATTGTTTTTCATTAAATTATTAACAAGCATATTTTGAAATGGTTCTTTAAGAGCAACCTTAATACTACGAATAGGTTTTACATGAGTATAGGTACGATTAATATGGACGCGACTACGGTTACCAAAACCCATCTTAGCAGGCAACCCATCTGCGCCAAAATAAAACCCAGCATCAAGTGAATAGCCAAAAGTATCGGCAAGCTGAACTAAATTATCTGTCCCCAGATAACTACCTGTAATAACCTCACGTGCCGCTATGAGATTTCCATTATAAAAAGGAGTGTTCCAAAAACCAAAAGGAACCTTTTTAATTTGTCCCGTTCGTATAAAATCAGCAAACTGATGAACCGCTACATCGATCTGATGATCATACATTTTCCAAGCCATATCTGTATGAGGAACAATATTAGCATTAAACTGTAAAACTAAGTTTGAGATAACATTGCTGATGGCTTTAGACTTAAAAAAGTGACTCAACTCTTCACCATTGATAGGTGATTCTGGATCACCATATGCAAAATGTGCAGCGTAACCAGGCCAATCAATAAGTTTTAATTTTCCATTTATAAGATTTGTCCCAAAGGAAATATCAGTATCAACAGGAATTTCTTTGGATTCTATCTCAAGATTAAGAATTTTTCTTAAAAAGTTTCGTCGTGCAATTATTTTCTCTATAAGAAGATGACTCACCTCTTCTGGATATTGAGCAGAAAAAACAACATCCTCAAAATCTTTCCTTGTTAACTTAAGTAAACGTCTTGTAATCCACCTTGCATCTTCGTAAGAAGTTGAAAACTCTGATTCATCTGCAAATGGTAATAAAAGTCCATCATTAATGACCTTTCCAGGATACCAAGAAAATATATTTACACTTTCCGTAACATCCAAAAGATTATACGGAATCAAGAGTGCATTTAAGAGTCTACGATTTTGTATTACGGACTGTGACATGCTTCCACGCGCAAGATTATAAAAGGAATCTTCTGCGCCTTCAAAAACAATAGCATCTTGAAGAACAAGCTTACCTTCGGTACTCGAAACAACCCAACGCCCCTCTTCTAAAAACGTTGAACGTTTGAGTTGTTTTATAAATTCATCCTTTGAGAAATCTCCTTTAAACTTAACTGTGATTTTTTTGGCATAAGAAATCGGAGCAATATTGTAACCAAGTTTTCGCAACAATGTTCGACGCAAAAGTATATTGTGATTTTTTATGTCCAATCGTATCCGATAAGTTTTGGTCGTACCATTTGGAAGAGTTTTCGTTATAGAAAAGCCAAAGCACCCTATGGGCGCTGTACTATAGGATAAGAAATCATAAGCTTCGTCTGTATTTTCTATACCAATAGTATCAACAACGGAATCATAAGGTTCTGGTAATCGATTCTTCCAGAGTATTGAAGTATCATCTGGATCTAATAACGAAAGATTTTGAATCTTTTTAGAGTCATATAGTTTTTTTGCCTGATCCGGTAAAAGAAGCCGTCCCTGATAGGTAAGATCAGAGGCCACCTGGCCATTATGTGCTAATGGTATGGGTGCTGCCTGAACATAAACAAAGTTTATTAAAACTATACTAAAAAATAAAAATACTCTCACTAACCCCACCACGATAAAAACCAACTAGGTCTACCACATGGCATGAAAAAGTAAGAGAGTAATGATTACATTGCGAAAAAAATCTATTAAAGCAAAAAAAAGGGCCATGGGGCCCTTTTCACATCTCTTTTGTGATGATTACTTATTTCCCATAAAAAGATCTTGGATCAAACGATTGGTAGCCTCAGGCCCCATTCCTGTAGTCTCTGCAGCAAGGCTGATT
>JBDHWX010000200.1:0-3137 GCA_039810365.1 Bdellovibrionales bacterium
AGAGCTTAAAACTTATATTGAAAAAATAAGACCTCATTTAATTAAAAAAGAAACCCAATCTATTTTGATTAATGATCGGGGACATAGGCCTAGCCGGGTTGACATTTGGCGTTGGCTTGCTCATTGGTCAAAGATTGCAGGCTTTCAAGAACCTGTGAGCCCCCATCAGTTTCGACATGGCTGTGCCACGGCTCTCCTCGAATCAGGAGCAGATTTAAGATCTATTCAAGCATTACTGGGTCATTCCAGTCTTCAGACAACACAGATTTATACAACTGTTACCAACAGTAAGCTCAATAAAACCATAGAAGAGCATCACCCTCTTTCCAAGATTAAGGATCTTTAAAGACTAAAAATGTCAAAAGTGTAATCCTTTTTTGTCCCCTTCAATAAGGTGGTGGGTTCTAGGCTTCATAAATTTGAGATCTCCTGGCATAACCTTTGCTTGATAAAAATAGATTTTTTTATCAATAGTTTGAAGGGAGATTTTTTATGAAAAAAGCGCTTTTAGTTGTATCCTTATTTATTTTAGGAATGGGCTTTTTTAACCAGAAGGCATCAGCTCAAGGTGTACAACAATCAGAGGCTCAAAAATCTGCACTTCAAAATATTGAAGATATGCAAATTAAAGCTTCTGTTGCATCCATTCAGTCTCAACTTCAAGAAATGTTAGCCAATACAAAAGATATTAGCGAAGAAAAAAGACAAGAAACCCAGGCTCGCATTGATGCCCTTGTCCAAAATCAAGAGGCCATTGCAAATCAAATCCGTTCCATTGTTCGTGAAATGGAAAAACAAAACGGTGACTATCAGCTTGCAAGTCTTGGTATAGGTATCTCAGTTGAGCTTATTCCTGTTTCTGTAAATGCTAAGTTTTTAAATGCAGGCGTGGGTGCTGAAGCCTCTGTAGGCGGAATGATTGCCTGGAATCGTAATAAAAACAAACAAGATGTTGCAACGAAATTAAGTACAGCAGTTTTCTTTGCAAGAAATCTCAGAGTCTCTTTATCCCAAAAAGCAGCAAGCCCTGTCACACTTGACTTGATTCCTGAATTTGGAATCACTTACAAGCTTATCTTTGGTTTAAAGGAGAAGAACGTAAACTTTACGGATTTAAATAGAACATTTTATGGTCTGGGTGCTGAAAAAGACCTTAAAATTCCATTTATTAATCGAGTTATTGGCTCTAAATCCCTTCATGTTATGGGAGCTTGGGATGTTCCAGAACTTAATAACCCTGATGGATCAGCAAAAGATATCAATGCAAAACTCAAAGAAGTAGCTGCTGATTTAGTCCCAACGCAGTTAATGATTAGCGGTGAGTTTGATTTTGGACGTCGTAATGGTGCTGAAGCCAAGGGAGATGCAAAGGCTTACTACCATCTTGATAGACAAGTCATATCCACAACAGGCGATGACCTTGGAAAGGGTAAGGGCTTCATATCAGCAATCAGAGCCCTATCTGGTTTTTAATAAGAAGTTGAGAAAAGCCCCAAGTTTTATGACTTGGGGTTTTTATTTTTTTAAGAGAAGCATATGTTGTTAGTTAACTTTAAAAAATCATTTTTAGTAGTTTTCCTTGCAACACTTCTTGTTTTGTTTTCCCTCTCTAGTCATGCCCAAACCTGTGGGGAACTTTTTAAATCTTGGGGGCAGATAAGTTATCAGGAATCTCTTAGACGATATTCTCAACTTCAAGAAGAAGCTAGCAATTCATTCTATAAAAAAGTTGAACAAGGAACCATTTCTATCGAAGAAGTTATTGGCTATTTGGATTCGCAGATTCTGGGTAAAGAAAAACTTGCACCAAAAATAGAAAAATTCTTAGCAAATAAACGTGCTTATCGTAGTACTCTTCAAAGGCTTTTTATCCCAACAGTACAAGCAAAGAACGGGCGTTTAATTTTAGCCTCAGATCTCAGAAGTGAACAAGAAGTCAAAAGCTTTATTACGATTCTTCTCCAAACGCTTTATCAACTGGAAAAAAATGATTTAAAAATCAAAATTTACAAACTTTTTCCGGATATCCAAGAAAGAACAACTCAACTTGCAATTTTAGATAGTTTTTATTATCAAAATTATGATCTTTTTAAAGAATTCATTCGTTATGCAAGATTTGATGCCATATCTTCTCAACCTATTTTAGGAAGTATTTTAAATTTCTTTTTTGTCGTTGGACCTGATCCCATACTGTCTCACAGGCTGAATTTGCAAGACCTCAAGCGATTTCGTACCACGGACTTAGCAAAGTCCTTAAAATGGCGTTTGTACGCTCCCACAATGGTCAGTCATGTTGGCAAAAGGGTATTATTTGCAGCCTTAACAGCAAGTCTTATTGCTCTTCCCATTAAATTACCTCAAGCATTGGATACGGGAAAGGTGATGATTTCTATGGTTCAAGATATGGATATTTCTCAAATGAAAGCAGATCTTGAAAAAAGGGTAGAGACTCAGTTTCAAGTAGAGTTGAAGACTCAGATTTTGCAACTTGAAAGTCAAAGGGCACAAGAAGTTTTAAATCATAATACAAAAGCCGTTCAAGAAATTGATGAGCAGCTTGAAATTTACAAATCCTATAGAAATCAATGAAATAAACAATATTGTGATTTTTTAAGACCGGATAAGGCTTTCGTTTTATAACGGAAACCGAACTTCATATCTATTTCATCACATTTAAGTGGCATAGTGAAATTGCACTCCAGATCCGTTATGAAAATTATTTCTTTTATTCGGGATTCTATGGGGCTCAGGCCTGTTGAGGTGGAGATTAGTTTAACTCCAGGTCTACCTAAGATTCAGTTTTTGGGACTTCCTGATACATTGATAAAAGAAAGTGTCTTGCGAATTCAATCAGCTCTTAAACATTGCGGTTATAAGCTTCCTAAGGCAAGGCAAGTTTTGGTTCAACTTAAGCCTAATTATCTCAAAAAAAGCTCTCAGGGGCTTGATCTAGCCGTTGCCTGTGGGATTTTATGGGAATCTGGCCAAGAAAGGCCGCCCGATGCTCAGTCCATAGCTCTTTATGGGGAGTTAAGTCTTAAGGGCGAAGTTTTTGCCCCCGATGATTTTCAAGATCTAGTGGAAAAGCCTATGACTGATATTGTGATGACGGGACAGAATCCTTGTTTGCAAAATTT
>JBDHWX010000201.1:0-3135 GCA_039810365.1 Bdellovibrionales bacterium
AGACGCCTGGATTCCAAGCTCTCTTAAACGGATGATGATGTTACCGATCTCGTTAAGGCCACCTTCAGCGACCTGAACAAGAGAAATACCATCAGAAGCGTTTCTGTAAGATTGTCTTGTTGAACGGATCTGAGCCTTTAAGTTCTCAGAAATTGCAAGACCAGCAGCATCGTCTGCTGATTTGTTGATTCTGCTACCACTGGCAAGCTGTGCGTAGCTGTTTGAAATATTATCCTGGCTATTCTTTAAATTCCTGTGTGCGTTGAGCGCAGGTAAGTTCGTTGTTACTCGTAATCCCATTATATCCTCCTAAAATTAGTTTTCAAATTTCATAAAAATTCCTTCCTTGTTAAACCTCTTTTGAGGATGGCTCCTTGCCGTTTTTTATTTTTATTCCATTAAGTCATACGCTTTTTCACTTCATCCTTGAAAGCCTCCTTTCTGAACTTCCCGAGAGATTTGACCCGTCTCTCGTTCGTCGTGAACTATTCAAGGTTCTTACAGTTCAATAGTGTTCTTCTTACAACACACTTTTCGGGCCCGATGGCGAGATCTTGACAGGACTTGAGACGAGATTCACAACACAGAGTCATTTGGCAGAGAGAACTAGTCTTTAGAATTAAGACTTACGTTTTAAAAACCAGATGAAGATCGAGATAGTTTTATGTTTTTTTGACGTTTTTACTCGAGAAACTGGTGAATCTTTTCAAGTGTCCAAGAGGGGCATTCTTCATGAGTGTGGTGGCCAGCTTTTGGATGAATAAGAAGCTGTGCTGTTTTCATTATCTTTTTTAATTTATGAGCATATTTTATCGGAATAATCTTATCTTTTTCTCCCCATAAAACAAGAGTGGGAGTTGTGACCAAAGTTAGATCTGCAAGAACTCTTGGATCTTTAATCAAAGCAAATGATTTTACAAAGGAAGAAATTGCCTGTCCGTCAGAATAAGGTTCTAGGTAGGCCTGGACAATTTCTGGAGAAATAAGTTCGTGATTGCTATAGACACGCTTGAGAACCTGTCGGACAAATTGCTCGTTGACGAGAGGAGAAAAAATAGGCGAGAGAAATGAAACTTTGTTAAGACTAACGGGGACAAGATTTGGATCATAGGCTGGAGAAATAAGAATTATTTTATAAAAAATAAGGGGTTGGGTTTCGTTAAGTCTGAGAGCTATCATGCCGCCCATGGAGCTTCCAATGACAATACATTTTTGAATTCCCATTTTTTTTATAAACTCTGAAATCATAGTGCATTGACTGTCAAGATCGTAAGCAAAGCTTTCGGGTTTATCGCTTTTTCCAAAACCTAAAATATCAAGAGCTGTTACTTTGTATTTTTTTTGGAGATCTGGAATAATTTTTCTCCAGACAAAAAATGAAGCGCCAATACCATGTAAAAGCAGGACGTCTGGTCCAGTTCCTCTTTGAAGATAATGCATTTTATAACCCATAACTTCAGTAAAAAGGCCTTCATCTTTAAAAAGAAATTTTTTGTGTGTAAACGCAAAAAACCACCAATAGACACCAAAAAATATGAAAAGGGTTAATAGACTTAATAAAATCCAAAAAAAAGAAGTCATTTCATATAAGGATATAACATTTTTTTACAGAGGGAAACGACTTGAAAGCTGCGTCTTAGATGGTATCCTAAGAACTGGGGGATTAAGATGAGGGGTTTTTTAGCAGGACTAACCTTTTTTGTAATTGTTTTTTCTTTAAGCGCTCATGCTGATACAAAACTTACAATCCTACACACAAGTGACATTCATGGCCATTTTACAGACCGAGACTCTCCCTTGCGCCTTGGTGGAGTGGCACGCCTTAAAACAAAGATAGATTTTTTAAGACAGAAAAATAGTAATACTCTTTTGCTTGATTCCGGCGATTGGTCTGAGGGAACTATTTTTTATACGCTAAATTCTGGGGAAGCCAATCATCGCATCATGGAAGCCTTGGGCTACGATGCGATTGTTTTGGGAAATCATGAATGGCTTGTGGGACCAAAGGATCTTTATGAAGCCTTTGATGCTGCTAAGTTTTCGGTTCCTGTGTTGTCGGCCAATCTGAATATGCCCAAAGATCAAACCCAACTTCATTTGGATCGTTATATCAAGCCTTACATTATTAAAACCGTAGCAGGAAAAAAAATAGGAATCTTTGGTCTTTCAACATTTGAAATGATTTTTGACCCCTTCTTTGAACCCGTTGAAGTGACGGAGCCCACAAAAGCAGCCCTTAAGATTGTTAAAAAATTAAGAAATGAAGAAAAATGTGACGTTGTGATCATGCTCACTCATATTGGAATTGAGGCAGATAAAAATATGGCAGAAGCTGTTCCAGGTGTGGATCTTATTGTAGGCGGTCATACCCATCTTTTGCTAAAAAAGCCTGTTTATTCAAATGGTGTTCCGATTGTTCATGTTGGGCAGTGGGGACAATATTTGGGAGAATATGAAGTCACAATTCATGATAATGGTAAAGTAGAGATGACAAATCATAAGCTTTATCAAATCGACGACACAATTGCAGAAAACTCTTTTATCAAAGGTATGGTCGATGGATTTCGTCAACAAATTGAAAAACTACGTGGAAAAATTTTTGATGATAATATTTTTAAATCCGAAGTGAACCTACCGGTTGGCGACACCCTCACGGAAGACACTCTTGCCAATTGGGCAGTTGATGCGATTCGCAAGGTAGGCAAAACAGATATTGCATTTGATGTGGGGCAATACTACAGGCGAGATCTCTTTGAAGGTGTTTCTTCGACTGTTGATTTTTACAATATGTTTCCTCATATTTGGAATAAATCTAAAAATAAAAGTTGGACGGTCTTAACCATGGATGTCAAAGGTGCAACGCTTGTTCAACTTACAAACTTGATGTCTAAACTTGGAAAAGGCGTTCGTGTTAGCGGGGCCACATATCGTATTGATGGGAGTGATGCCTTGAATTCTGCAAAGAATTTTTTAGTTCAGGGCGAAGCCATTGATGAGAGCAAGTTTTATCGTATTTCTACGACCAACGGTATTTATAAGGCCTTCGAATATTTGAAACGATTGGGCATTGACGCCAAAGCTTATAGCGTTAAGGATACGGGCAAAGAAGCTTGGCGTGCGATTCAAGAGATGGTG
>JBDHWX010000202.1:0-3098 GCA_039810365.1 Bdellovibrionales bacterium
TGCAGATCAACGAGTGAAAAAGGCCGTGCAAGATGCTTACCGGGCATTTCAAGGCACAGAGGTTGAGTCGTCTTCTGCAAAAAAAATAACAACAAAAAAGATCGTGGCACCAACAACATCTCTTGGAGAAATTCAATCTCTTCGAAACGAAATACAAACTCTGAAAACAATAATTGAGGGTTTTAGACAAATTCCTGTGCCGACACAAATTGTTCAGGCAGCAAAGTCGCAAGATATTCAGCTTCACCCCGGAGCAGATCATGGAATAAGTTTTGAGCTTAGTGGGGTCTATCAAAGACTGATTCAATCGGGAATCTCTGAGGCCAATACGGTTCAACTTATTGAAGAGGCAAGAAGAGAGTTAAAGGATATGGGAACAAAAGTCTCTTGTTGAAGGTTGGATTGCAAAAAAGATGTTGTCAGAAATCCAAATTCGCCCACAGGGAGATGCAAAAAGAATTCAATGCTTTTTTGGTCCTGCGGGAAGTGGAAAAACTTCGCATCTTGTGAAGCTAGCAAGCTACTATGTGATTCATAAAAATAAAAAGGTGGGAATACTCAGTAGCGACACAGAAAAAGTTGGGGCACTTGATCAACTACGCATTTATGCTCAAATATTAAATGTACCTTTTGGAATTTTATCAAGTCAGAGCGATTGGAAGGCCGTTGTTGATTCGCTTCAGAATCTTGATTATGTTTTGATAGATTTTCCAGGTTCGCCATTAAAAGATCTTGAACAAATTGAAAAATTAAAAAAGGTTTTACCACAAGACGCAGTCTCTTGTGATAAGCATCTTGTGTTGGCTGCAACACTTAAAGATAAAGAAGCCCTTGAGATCACCGAGCGCTACCGCATGATTAAACCAACGGATATTATATTTAATAAGCTTGATGAGGCAGTTTCTCATGGTCTTATTTACAACTATCAAAAACAAATAAAATTACCGTTATTCTCTTTTGGCATTGGTGCCAATTTGCCAGAGGATTTTGAGTTTGCTACGAAAGAAAGACTGATTGACTTAATTTTCAAAATTTCAAAGCTGAAAGGATAAAGCAGATGTTGTCTGATAAAGGTATGCTGAACGAAAATTATAAAGTTACAAAAACTTTGACTGTAACGTCAGGCAAGGGGGGTGTTGGCAAAACAACCCTTGTTTGTAACCTGGCCATGTCACTTGCCCAACAAAAAAAGAAGGTTTTAATTCTTGACGGTGATCTGGGAATGGCAAATGTGGATATTATGTTTGGGAAACAGGTTCAAAAAAATATATTAAGTGTCGTGCGTGGAGAATCCAGCTTAAGCGACAGTATTGTTGAACTCCATACAAATATTCATCTCCTGTCGGGTGGTAGTGGTATCAAGGAGCTTCAAAAGCTTAATGATTATCAAAGACATTCTTTGTTGGATCAAATAACCCATTTGCCAACACATTTTGATTATCTGATTATTGATACGGCGTCTGGTATTGATGACAATGTTTTATATTTAAATTCATGTGCACATGAACGAAATGTGGTTTTGACTCCTGACCCTGCAAGTCTTACGGATTCTTATGCCCTTATTAAAATTTTGCATCGTCAACATCGGTGCAATCGTTTTTCAATAATTTCTAACTTTGTTCGTGACGAATCAGAGGGACTTGCCCTGTATAAACGTCTTAGTGATGTAACAGATAAATTTCTCAACGTAAGTCTAGATTACAAGGGTTGTATTCCTCACGATCCTACTCTAAGACGTGCTACAAAGACGCAACAATTGGTGGTTGTTTCACAATCTACAACAGCGTCGAGTCTAGGTATTACTAAGATTGCAAAACAGATAAATAAGTTCAATGATATTGAAGAGATCAGTGGTGGGATGTCATTTTTTTGGAACCATCTCTTTGGAGTTGCATAAGATAAAATGTATTTTGTTGGGTGTCTTAATTTGATAAAATAAAAGATCTGGGGAATTAAGATTAGGGGATAGGGATGAAGAAAAGTACACAATTATTAAAAAAATATAAAGAACATCCAAGTCAGTTAACTTCTAAGCAAAAAGACAAGCTTATTTTAGAGTATGCACCTCTTATAAAATTTATCGCACAAAAAATTGCGGTGAGACTTCCCGCCAATATCGAACTTGATGATCTTATTTCTGCTGGTGTTATTGGTCTCATGGATGCCATAGAGAAGTATGATTCTTCTCGAGATAATACATTTAAAACCTATGCAGAGTTTAGGATTCGTGGAGCTATTCTTGATGAATTGAGGTCACAAGACTGGGTTCCAAGATCTGTTCGAGATAAAGCAAAACTTTTGGATCGGACTATGATAAAACTTGAAACAAGTCTTGGAAGATCTGCAACAGAAGAAGAGGTCGCCGTAGAACTTAAAATTACGGTTGATGAATTTCATGATCTCGTTAACCAAGTAAAACCTGTCAGTCTACTTTCTATTGATGAAGCAGCCACTTTTTCAAATATTGATAAAAAATCAATTCTTAATCTTTTAGAAGGAACAAAATTTTCAAACCCATTTAATCAGTTAAATTTAAAAGCGATTAAAGATGTTATTGCCGGAGCCATAGAAGAATTACCAGAAAAACAAAGGCTCGTACTTTCTCTTTATTATTACGAAGATTTGAATTTAAAAGAAATTGGGCAAGTTTTAAGAGTAACAGAGTCAAGAGTGTCGCAGCTACATGCACAGGCTGTTTCCCGCTTGCGCGGAAAGCTTGCTCAACATTTTGATATTATTGATGATGTTGCCTCTTAAGAGAAGAGTTGTTGAAGATGAATATTTCTTTATTGCAAAACTGTTGCAATAAAAGTGGGTGAGTGGAGATCGACTAAAGTCTATCTCATATTGATCCGATAAGGATTTTGTTAGATTTTGAGATATATGGGGGATTTATGGTACCAATGAAAAATAAAGTTGTACGCTACCTTTCAATTTTTACATTGCTATTAAGCGTTGGAGTCTTTTATCAAAACTGCGGCAAAGCACGCTTTTCGGCTAGTAGCAGTAATAATGATGATAGATCAGGATCGCAAGGAAGTGGATCCATCAATTTTAATATTGAAGGTCCCTCGGCAGGGTCTCCAAATCAACTCTTG
>JBDHWX010000203.1:0-3082 GCA_039810365.1 Bdellovibrionales bacterium
TTTACGAAAGCTGCTGCAAGTTTTGGAGCAGTCAACAGTACCTCTGAATTGTATAATAAGGCTAAATACATGGAGGGACTATCTTATGCATCGACACAAAAAAATGATTTAGCTCTTCAGTCGTTTCAAGAGCTTTTAGATCGTCGTGGGCCCCCTGTGCCGGTCACAGATGCTACACGGATTTCTGCTATCATGGGACTTGCTAGAACCCATTATCAAAATAAAGAATGGGCAGACTCCATAGATTATTATCGTCAGGTTCCTAGAGATACAGATCAGTGGCACGAAGCTTTGTTTGAAATCTCTTGGGCTCAGTTTCGAGGTGGGCAATTTCGTTCGGTGCTTGGAAACATGCACTCGCTTCATTCGCCCTACTACGATGATTTTTATATTCCTGAAACACTTCTTCTAAGATCTCTTGTTTACCTTTATATTTGTCAATTTGATGAAATGGGTAAGACGTTAGATCTTTTTGAATATACGTACTTACCTATTAGAAAAAAACTGGTTCAAATTATTAAGGGTTATAATACTCCAGAAAAATTTTACCGAGAAATAGAAAAGGTTGCGAGCCATCTTGACGAGTATAAGAAAGATCCAAGTGCTCGAGGAAACAGCGATATTCCATTTATTGTTGCGAGAAAAATAGTTAAGGAAACCGATTTTTCACGTAACTATGATTATATACAGATGCTCGAATCTGAAAAGCAAATTGTGAACTCTATGGGAAATCGCTGGAGAACGGCACCCGTTGGTTCTTATACGCAAAAAGTTTTAAGTACAAGAATACAAAAAGCAAGGGAGTCAGCGGGCCTACTCGTAAAGAAATATATTGTCGATATACATAGAGATCTCTTGGAGTTATTTAAGCAAAAAGATTTTGCTAAATTTGAGATGTTGAGTGGTAAAAAAGAGCAAGTGCGCACTCAGCTTGCAAAGGGCGATCAAAATAAAGAAAGTGGCCAGATTGACGATGAAGATCGCAGTTATTACATACAGAATTTTTATGAATACTGGCCCTTTCAGGGTGAGTATTGGTTGGATGAAATCGGAAACTATTATTATTTAGGTAAATCACGTTGTGAATAATATGAAGAAAAATTTTTATATTTTGATCAGTAGTTTTTTTGTAATGAGTCTTTCTGCTCAGGCATCATGGGCGAAGACTCAAAAACGAAAGGCTGTCAAAAAGGAAATAAAATCAAATACCCAAAATAACAAACCATCAACTGTTGCAGATATCTTATCTCGGTATAACGACAGTGATCGTGGTGCCAACACCCACATTCAAAAATTTTCTAAATTATTGCCAACAACTTCTTTGCCGCAATCAACAGTCATTCGCAATATAAAACAGATTAAGCCACCATCTTCTATGGCCTTTTTTATAAAGAGCAATGAAAAAGAAAATCAAATTGAAGTTATTCTCGATCAACAAATACAAGATTTGTATAGTTTGAGTCAAAAATTTAGGAAAAGTCCTGAAAGGGGAGAGATTTGGCTAAGGCTTGGTGAGCTTTATGTTGAAAAAGCAAAAATGGTTCAAATGCGCATTCAAGATGATCTCGATAAGAAAATTGCAAAGTGGGAAGCTCAGGGTAGAAAGGGAGCTCCCCCCAGAGGTAATACCGATGCGCCCTTTGTTTACAACAGGAAAGCCATACAACTTTATGATTGGTATATTCGAGATTTTCCAAAGAGTCGTAAGCTTGATCAGGCATATTTCTTTTTGGGATATAACTATGTTGCGCTCAATCAGTTTAAAAAGGGCATGGCTTATTACGAAAAATTAACAAAAGATTTTCCTAGAAGTTCGTATATTACAGAAACTCATTTTGCTTTGGCAGAGTATTATTTTGAAAACAATAATTATAAAAAAGCTGAGGTTGATTATAAACTTGTATTGAGAGATGAAAAAAGTCGAATCTACCCATTTGCAATTTATAAATTGGCATGGACAAATTATCGTCTAGGCAAGCCGGCCATTGCTATTAAATATTTAGAAAAGGTTATTGAACTCTCTCGCTTGGATCAATCTCGAGACACAGAAAGTGGTCGTTCGGTTAATCGCATACGTCTTGGTGAAGAGGCATTTAATGATCTTGTTCTTTTTTATCCTGATGCTAAATCCTATCGTCAGGCGGCTGAATACTTTGAACAAATGGGTTCAGAGGAAAAAGTTTATCCCTCACTCGAAAAACTTGCACAGCTTTATTCGGATCGAGGACAAAGGGAGGCTGCAAAGTATATTTATGATTTGCTTATTGAAATGAAACCAACTGCACCGAAGAATTTTGATTTTCAATATCAGGTTGTACAAAACTATTGGTCTGGCGGAGATCGGCAAATCTTTAGACAGGAGCTTTATAATTGGATCACTCAGTATAATGAAAACTCAAATTGGGGAAGAGCCAATCCCAAAGAGCTTACACGAGCATTTGAAACAAAAGAGGCAACTCTACGCGGATATATTCTTCAAGAGCATAAAGCATTGCAGAAGTCGCACAGCCCAGCAGGACAAAAGCTGACCCGTAATTTATATGAGCTTTATATTAAAGAACTTGGCAAATCCAAAAATATTGCAGAGATGCGCTTTTTCTATGGAGAGCTTCTTTATGATATGGGAGAATTTGATCGTGCATCGACACAATATAAATGGGTTATTACCAATGCCCCTGAGAGCCAATACTACTCAACTGCAATTCTTAACGAATTGTTATCTTTAGAAAAAAGTTTGCCAACAGAAAAAGAGCTGGATCAGGCCCGTGGAAAAAGCCTAGAGCCGTTTGCATTCAATGAAGTCGAAACAAACTTCCTAACGGCAGCACAAAGTTATACGCAAAAGTTTCCTAATGAAGATCGTGCAGTTGATGTTCAATTTAAAATTGGTCGTCTTTATTACTCGCATAATTATTTTGATCAGGCTATGCCTGTTTTTAAATCTATCGTGGCTCAACATCCCAAAACAAAATTTGCAGTTTACTCTGCCAACCTGATTCTTGATATTTACAATCTCAAAAAAGATTACGAAGGTTTAGCAAAGGCGGGCCAAGAGTTGTTGAGGACTTCGGGTTTAAAATCA
>JBDHWX010000204.1:0-3070 GCA_039810365.1 Bdellovibrionales bacterium
GTTATACAAGCCAACAGATGCTTTGGCATTGCTTTTAACAGAACCCGGAAAATACGATCCACAACTCATCAAAGCGTTTCGATCTTTATTTAATGTTCAAGTTAAGAAGTCAGCCTAATCGTAAACCCAGGCCGAATAAAAAAGAGATTTGAGTGCTTCTATGTATTCTTCGTAGGACTCTAGAGCAAAGATGTTTCTCTTTGTAATTTTATATTCTTTAGGAAAAATCGCTTTAAATGTTTTATAAGCACGGTAGGCATGAATCTGACTTGTAATGAGAACAATATCTTTGCACTTAAGAGCTTCAACAACTGTCAACGTTTGGAGAGCATTTCCATAAGTCGTCTGAGAAAATTTCTCTAAAACAACATCATCTGGACTTATATCTCCATAGTATGGCCACTCAGGAAAAATATCTCTCAGAGTTGCCTTTTCATAAACACCAGAAAGAATCAGCTTTCTCACATCACCGCGCGAAAGAAGCGAAAGCCCATCTTTCACACGTCCCCTTCCTCCCGTTAAAACAACAGCACAGTCTGCGCGAGAATCCTCTGTCCATGCCGTCACTTTTTCTGATCTTACGTTTTGAAGTTCTTTAAAATAAAAAAAGAATGTCAGAACAAAACTGATAATAAAAAAGAGTATCAAAAAAAACCATGCTGATCTTTTTTTCATTCACTACTCTTTATAAGCTATCACTTCAATTTCAACACTCACGTTTTTGGGTAATGTTTTAACGGCAATCGTAGAACGAGCGGGGTAAGGTTCCTGCATATAGGAACCATAGATATCGTTGACCTTTGCAAAATCATCCATATTAGATAGAAAGATCGTGGTTTTTACGACATGCGAAAAATTCATACTATTGGCACTCAAAACGGCCTTAATATTTTCCATAACAAGCTTTGCTTGATCTTGAACAGAATCTGAACTCTTAACCTCATTTGTTTTAGGATCAATCGCAATTTGGCCAGAACAAAAAAGAAATGGCCCTACAGAAACCGCTTGTGAGTAAGGCCCAACGGGATTGGGAGCTGACAATGTCTTCACTACTTTTTTCATAAATCCTCCATTAAAAGGATTTTTATATCGCCTCTTTAAGACTAAGACAATAAAAAGAAAGCGAAGGCCTTATCACCTTCGCTTTGTGACTCACTCTTCTCCAAAGGGGTTAGGAGAGGGGCTTAGTGAGTTTCAACTTTAAGTTTATGTGTTCGACTTGCGTCTTTTGCTTTGGGTATTGAAAGACTCAAAACACCATTTTTAAATGTTGCTTTTGACTCTTTTGTATCAATGACCTCGGGGAGTTTAATTACCCGCTCAAAGCTTCCATAACTCGATTCATATCGATGATAGTGTTCTTGCTTATCTTCTTTTTGAGATTTCTTTTCCCCTTTAATCCTTAAAAGGTCACCGTCTAAAACAACCTCAAAATCATTCTCAGTAAGACCCGGAAGCTCAGCTGTGACACGATACTCTGTTTCTGTCTCACTCACATTTAGCTTGGGCGAAAAGTTCATGGTATCGGCCATCATCGCCCGACTTCCAAACCCGTTAAAAAAGTCTTCAAATAGGCTCTGAATTCCTGTATCAAAACTATCGCGAGGAACTAAGCCATTTCTTTTCCATAAGTTACTCATTTGGTCCTCCTTTGGTTTCTTTTGGCCTACCGGCCTTCACCCATAAGCTGTGTTGGGGTTAAAAATTGTCAAGGAAGCAATGGTCTGGTTTTAAAGAAATAGTTTCTTGACACCTCTAAAAACGATATCATCTTTGGAGTGTAGTCTTGAGAGGAGATTTGTATTATTTTATGAATGTCGAAAAACTCACACAAAAAAGTCAAGAAGCTTTACAAAATGCCCAAAGCCTTGCTCAAGAATCCCACCATCAAGATGTGGATTCTGAACACCTTGTTTTATCTTTGCTCCAACAAAGAGATGGCTTTATCCCTGCCCTTTTAAAAAAAATGGATGTAGCCATCGCCCCACTTAAAGAGGACATTCAAAATGAACTCCACAAAAAACCACAGATCACAGGCTCTGGATATAACCCTGAAAGAATTTATATTACTCCAGGTCTCAGTAGACTTTTAAATCAAGCTGAAAAAGAAGCTGCAAAACTCAAAGACGATTACGTCTCAGTTGAACATTTTATTTTAGCTCTTTTAGAAAAAGAAGATCCACAAAATATTTTTTCAATTTTTAAAAAATATAAATTTACAAAGGACAACTTTCTTAAAACACTTATGCAAATGAGAGGAAATCAGCGCGTGACAACACAAAGCCCAGAAGATTCATATCAAGCCCTAGAAAAATACGGACGAGATCTGGTTCAAGAAGCTCAAAATGGAAAAATGGATCCCGTTATTGGCCGAGACACCGAAATTAGAAGGGTCATTCGTATTTTATCCCGTAAAACTAAAAATAATCCTGTTCTTATTGGAGAGCCGGGCGTTGGAAAAACAGCCATTGCCGAAGGCCTTGCTCAACGTATCGTTCGTGGTGATGTTCCAGAAGGTTTAAAAGATAAAACAGTCTTTGCTCTTGATATGGGAGCTCTTGTTGCTGGTGCTAAATATCGAGGAGAATTTGAAGAAAGACTAAAAGCTGTTTTAAATGAAATTAAAAAGTCTGAAGGTCAAATTATTTTATTTATTGATGAGCTTCATACCATTGTGGGAGCTGGTAAAAGTGATGGCGCCATGGATGCCGGTCAACTTTTAAAACCCATGCTAGCCAGAGGAGAACTTCATTGTATTGGAGCCACGACTCTTGATGAATATCGAAAATATATCGAAAAAGATCCTGCTCTTGAAAGACGATTTCAAACCGTCTTAGTGGATCAACCCAATGTCGATGATACCATTTCTATCTTACGAGGCCTTAAAGAACGCTTTGAGGTTCACCATGGGGTTAAGATTCAAGATCGAGCCCTTGTTTCAGCAGCTATTCTTTCTGATCGCTATATCTCCGATCGTTTTTTACCAGATAAAGCCATTGACCTTGTCGATGAGGCCTGTGCCAAAATCAGAACTGATCTTGATTCTATGCCATCTGAGATGGATCAAATT
>JBDHWX010000205.1:0-3057 GCA_039810365.1 Bdellovibrionales bacterium
AATGACAAAATGAAATATCACCGTTACCGCAATACAATAAAACAAAAGAGACCAAGAGCTCTCTTGAAATAAAAATTGTGCTGGAACAGAACATAAAAGTGCAAAAGGAATAATTGTTAATAAAACTCTTTGTATCCAACCCTTGTAAATCATGTGGGGTTTTTCTGCGAATTTTTCTAGTGTCCAAAAAATGACTTCAAGGCCTCGTCCGTTATGAGTCCAAAAAACAGGAAGCACTGTTAAAATGCGAATCATTAGATAAAGATAACAGCCCGTTAAAATCAAAAGAAGATAGCCTATAATTTTAACTACCGAGAGTGGATCTGGATACCTTGTAAAAGCCCAGATCATAATTCCAATGGCCATGATGATATTGACAACAGAATTGATGGCAAACTCACGTGTGGTCAGAAAAAACAATGATGAAACCGGGCGCAACAAATAATAATCAAGTTCCCCTTTATTGACCAAAACAGGAATCATCCAAAGGCCGTTATTAAAAAACGTCATTTGGATTGCATCCATAAAGAGAAAGCCCGATACAAAAATCATCACCTGGGGTTCGGTCCAACCGACAAGTCCTTCTGTTTGTGTAAAAATAATTTTAAAGAATAAAATACTTGTTAAGTAAAAGGCGGCATCCATGATGATGCGATAAAAGAAATCAAAACGAAATTGCATGGCCTGTATCAAAGAAAACTTAACAAAGTGTCTATAAAGCTTGAGGTATCTCATATCCCTACACCCGTATAATTTTTAAGCCCCTGCTTGTATGTTAATTTTAAAATCACATAAACAGGTAGTATCCATAAAAATGTAATCAAAATACCCTGAAGACTTTGTTGAACACTCAGCTCTCCTAAAAATGTTCGAATGGGAACAGAAAACATGTAAGGAAAGGGCGACATCTCTAAAATTCTTTGGCTCCATTCTGGAAAAAGACTTAATGGAATTAAAGCTCCCCCAAAAAACATGGCAATAAATCGTAACAAAACACCAAGGCTCCAAACTGTATCGGCCCAAAAGGCAACGGCCTCTAGAGTAAAACTAATGGAAACAAAAAGAGCCATGGAAACAAGTGATGAAACGATACCCAAAGTAAAGTTTTGAAAATTCCATGGAATATCAAATCCAAATAAAAACTGGACAATCAAAAGAGCTAAAAACATTTGCATGACGGTAAGACTCGAGTAAACCAGTTTTTGTAAAAATTTATACTGTATAAAGGAGAGCGGAAAAATAAGAAATTTAGTCAAACTCCCATCGTAAATTTCTCTTGCCGTACTCATGTCTTCTTGAGAGCGAACAATCCTACCAACAAGTGGGACAAAAATATAATACATGAGCATTTGTCGAAAGGTGTATCCGCCAATAACACTCGTTGGACTTTCATCATAAATGCTCTTCCACAAGAAATAGGCAATGGCCACTTCGACAAGGGCTGCCACAGCAAACTGCGCCCAAAAGTCGACCCTATAGGAAAATATTTTTTTTGCTTCTAGCTTGCTAGATTCTAATGCCCAAGACATTTTACTTTCTCATGATGGATTCGATAATATTTTCGATCCCTTGTTCTTCTATTTTCATATCTAAAATATCAAAAGTTTTTACTATTTCTGTAATAGCTAGGCCCACCTTTGTTTGATCTGTTTTGAATTTTACAAGATTTCCTTCTTGAAAAATCATTTCGGAATGAGTGATTTTTTGTTTTTGATCTTCGAATAAATTTTGATGATCTGGATTGAGTTGAATATTTAAAACCTTTTCCTTGCCATAGGTATTTAAAATATTCTTTAAAGGACCATCATAAACAAACTCACCTTTTTTAATGATGATGATTCTTTCGCAAAGCTTTTTAATATCTTCCATATAGTGAGATGTGAGAATCATAATGGGTTTGTAACGCTTGCGGTATTCTAATAAAAAATCACGAATGGCTTTCTGTGCTGTTAAATCTAGCCCAATCGTGGGCTCGTCTAAAAAAACAACCTTGGGTTGGTGTAAGAGGGCCGCAATAAGCTCCATCTTCATGCGCTCACCCAAGGAAAGTCTTCTGATCTGAATATGCAAGATGCTTGAAACATCAAGTGCTTCAACAAGTTCTTTTAAATTCTTTTGGTAGGCTTCTTCTGGAATTTGATAAATTTCTTTTAAAAGTAAAAAACAATCGGCAGCTGGTAAATCCCACCAAAGCTGGGCCTTTTGCCCCATAATTAAAGAAATTTGTTTTCGAAATTCATTTCTGCGATCCCAGGGATCAAAACCCAAAACGCTCACTTGGCCGCTTGATGCATGAATGATGCCTGATAAAATTTTAACAAGTGTTGTTTTACCTGCTCCATTAGCGCCAACAAGGCCCACCAATTCTCCTGGATGAATTTCAAGGCTCACTTTGCGAAGAGCTTCTTTATAGGTCCAATTACGCCAAAAAAGGGATTTTATAGAGCTCCACAGACCTGGCTCTTTTTTATGGACCTTAAATGTTTTAGATAAATCTTGGACCTGAATCATAGCTCACAACTCTAGCACGCCTATTTACTCGTAGCCAAGAGTTGAATCTCAGTGAGACCGGAGCAGGCTTCAAATAAACAATAAGTTTAGCTGTTATATAAAATCTCAGCCAGTTAACCGCCGGGATCAAAAATGAAGTCGGTACCTCAAGCCCAGACTATTAATCAAAATTGAATCGTAACCGATGCTTCGGCCTTCTGCCCAGAGGTATCTTCTACTACTGCTCGTAATGTTGTTGAACCATTCACGGGGAACTCCTGGTTTTTCATAAGCGGTGACACTCATACCGTGGGCAATTAAACCTCCCCAGGGAAGAGAACAAGAGCTCGGCTGACGAATCTCACACGATTGATATTGATAGTCACGTGGGGACAAAACGCCTGCCTCACACGCAAGAAGCTTCGATTCACAAAACTCACCATAGTCTACCGATGGATTGCGATAACCAAGAACAGCGTCCCCGTCCGCCAAAATCCCTCCCCGGGGTAACTCACAACTCACTGGCGAGGAGATGCTCCTGTCGGATTGATTCATGACTTGAAATTG
>JBDHWX010000206.1:0-3049 GCA_039810365.1 Bdellovibrionales bacterium
TTTTTTGACTCATAGGACTTCCTTTTCCTATGGTCTATATCGGTCACCCTATGAATCAGTATGAGACAAGCCCAAAAAATCTAGACCTTCCTCCCAAGGTGCCAGCCACTTTTTTTCTATGTGCTTGATATTATTGAAAATAAAACAAGACAATTCCTAAGAAAGGGGCCCTGTAGAAAATCATGCTTTTTCAACATACACGAAACAGCTGTAAGCAGCTGATATCATTAGAATAAAGTGGTGTGAAATAGTGATGCCTAAAAAGCGGCTGGCACCTTTTAGCGGCATGTGTTGGTGTTAAGGCAGGTCTTAAGATCTTGGCCAACTTGAGTGACATTACTTGAATCATCAGCTCCTGCAGCTTTAAGGCTCGTACAAACTTTTTCATTAGAAAAAGTAGGCACACAATAAAGTTGATAAACATCAACAGCAAATTGGCCAGCATCAGCATCTGCCATATTGCCTATGTCCGTTGCAACATCATGAGGATCTCCAACATCTCCTGTTGTGACTTCTTTGGCCTTTGTTCCAAACCATACCAGTTGTGCCAATGTTTTTAAACCGCCAGAGTTTGTTTGATAGCAAATCGACTTAATAGAAGCAGCTGCTGCTAACTCTGGAGCCCCTGGTTGCCCACTGTTATTGATAGGCAATCCCATTCCAGTTCCCACTTCGATAACAGGGTCCTCACCACCATTATCTATAGCTTTATAAGCATTGATCATAGTACTTTCGGTTACACCATTTTCTGCCATCTCCAAAAAGCAACGGATACGATTCGCTCTTTCATTATTGATTCCAGCAATCATAGCCTTGCAAACAGCAGCCCCAGAAGGATCTGTAAGTTTATTCAAACAAGCTTGAGCACTTGCAATATTGTCGTCCTCTGTTTTTTCACAACCACTCACAACAAAAACAAAAATTAAACCTGCAATGCTTAGATAAATTATTTTTTTCATCTCTCACCTATTAAAAGTTTAAATTAAATTGAGCCGCATATTGACGATCTGTTAGCTTATTGTTTTTTGTTCCATATTCTTCGGCATAACTGACCACTTCAAATTTCATAAAAAGAGTTTGCAAACCCAATCCGCCTGTCCAGTAACCTTGCATAAAACCCGCCTGCAAAGAACCATTGAGCGCATAGCCCAAGTTATATAAAAGCTCTGCTCCTGTATGAAATCCCTTTTTTAAGCTAAAATTGTCGTGAAGAATATCTCGAATATCCAAAGCAAATCTTGCCTGAATATAACGATTGCTTGGTAGCAAATCCCAAGCCGAACCAACATCTACTCTACGGTGAAGTTTTTCTGGTTTTACAGATGCATTCTTATTATAAAATTTGTAATTACCAAAAAATCCAACATCAAAAATATTTCGCACAACCAATGCAAACGTAGGATTCAATCTCCTAAAAAAACCATTTCCTGCATCTAACCATGGGCGATATTGCACTCCCGCATCTGCATCTACCGTTAGGCCCTCTTTAAAATCCTCATCTTTTAAAACTTTTTTATTCTGAACAAGATCTACACCTAAAAGTGATTTATCAAAATTGCCACGATAAATGGCTTTAGCTGCAAATCCCCATGAGAATTTTTTATCTTTTGTTCTGCGCGCGTAGCCCGCAATCAACGTTGTGTCTTGATAAGCCGTCACATCAAGAGCTGGACCATAGCTTGGTATCATCGCTGCAGATAAGTCCACGGGTACTAATCCAAAACCCCAATTGGGTCTTGTATAGATAAAACTCAATTTTGGGAGTCTTGCCGAAAACATTTTTCCATACTTAGATTGCAAAAGATTTGTCATGTTATTAATTTTATCTGAATCAGATGCTCCGCTATCTGAAATATTTTTGATCTCCTTTTGAAAGTCTAAGGTATCTTTAGACGTACCTCCACCTACACCAAAGTTAAAATCTTTTTGTTCTAAATTTGCAAGGCCTGCAGGATTATAAAACAAAACATTATAATCATTGATGGCTGAAAATGTATCCCCCATACCCAGTGCTCTTGGGGCCGTATACTCATGATGAATATTGTAATTCATGGTCTGTTGAGCATAAACTGTAGAAGTGAGCACAATACTTGAGAAACAAATAACATGAAGCAGACGATTCGACATTACAAGCCCTTCCCGTGGAGTCAGATTATTTTTCTAGTTTATAGGAAGATAAATTTAAAAGAAAACATCATCCAAAAGAAACGAGACCTTGTGCTCGCTCTTGCTCTATGCATTCTGACAAACGTCTTGTCCCTTTTTCTTTTTTTGACTGCCAACGCAGAAGAAACCAGCCCCTATGTAGAAAAGCAAGATACAGAACTTATACAATTAGATCTTATAAGAAATGAATCTATTCCCAAAAGCTCTCTGCCCAAAAATAAGTTTTACGATATTTCTCAATCCGTTAGCTTTCATCTTGGGCTTGCTCCAGATTTTAGAAAACTTAACCATGGAGAGCACAATACTCCATGGTTTTGGGGGTTCGACTATACTTTTAAAAGTTCCACCATGAGACACTTTGAACTTGCTGCAGATCTTTATTCCAACAACAAACTTTATATTCTTGGTGATTATAAGTTTATCTTTTACCAAACTGAGGAGTTAAGACCTTACTTGCGAACCGGCTTAAGCCTTCGATTCGATGAAGGTGATCACCTCGAAACACCTTTTGATTTAAAAAGTTATGGCTTTGTTTTTGGCGGCGGAGTGGAAGACATTATGCATGGCTATCAGTCTTTAAGAATTGGTCTTGATTTTTACTTAGGTCACAAAAGTTTTACGGCCCTTATTCTCTTAGGGTACTCCTGGGGATTTTAACCCTTAAACAAGTTTAAGATCTTTTTTTATCTTTAAGAGTACGTCTTGTACTTTTATTTTTAATTCCTCTAAAGATCCATCATTACGAATCGTGTAATGAGATGCACGAACCTTGACCTCCATTGGCAACTGAGCCGCTAAACGCTTACGGATTTCTTCTTCACTCAATCCCGTTCTTTGCATGGCTCTTTGAATTTGCAAATCTCTTTTACAAGAAATTGTCAGA
>JBDHWX010000207.1:0-3040 GCA_039810365.1 Bdellovibrionales bacterium
TGGCCTCTTTTTTAGAACAAAAAGAAGATGGTGCAATAATGTCTACAATATCGCCCTCTTTGAGATACTTCCACAGCTTCATTTCTTTATGTTGACCTTGAATAACAAAACTGTCAAAGACTCTCGAGATCAGTTATAAAGCTTTTTCAAGTTTATTCTTTAAGCAAACAGGAGAAATACCTTGAGGGCTTTCATAGGCCTTGGTTTGGGGGTTATAGATATAAGAACTTGCCCACGAAAAACACTTCAACGCTTTCTTTTGATCCATGTCCGAAGCTGTTGTTTTTAAAGGGATGTCTTCAATTCGATAAAGACAGGTGCGAAATTCAAGAGAAATATTTTTAGCATCTCCATTCATATAGAACGCTGTTCCTGGGTGATCCATAATATAAAGTCTTGGAGAAACGATGTTCTTATCTCTATAATATAAAACTTCTGTTTTTTGATCATAAAATCCAGGATTTTTATTCCAATAATAAAGTCCGTGACGAGTACCCCAATCATAGGAAGGGTCTCCAACGGGAACTGGGTATTGTGGATCGGGATCTCCATTAAATTGAGGAGTGTTTGAATACATGGGATCTGTGTCTACAGAGTCAATAACCCAATCTTTGTGTTGAAAGGAAACACGCTCTCCAAATAAATAACGTGCAAAATAATAGGTTTCATTTTTTTTGGTTATGCCGTAATGACACCCTCGAATGAACTGGACAATTCCGTATTTTTCAATAACTGATTTCTTTGGCGTTTGATACTCAGCAAACATGGCAGTTCCATAATTATAACCACCTTCGTAGTCTCCATTTGAGGGATCGGGCTTGTAGTAAACCTTATATTCTTGAGTCGTTACTTTAAACCGAACACCGCCCTCTAAATTTGCCTCTTGAACCTTTGGTGGCTGAAACGTCACCTGTCCCATAGCTAAATTACAAAATAAAACACATCCTACATATACTGCAAAACGGCCCCACATCTAAAACTCTCCTACCTAAAGATTACAATGTCACAAGCCTCCATGCGCCAAAAGCTCACCCTTCTCATAAATTAGAGACACTTGCAACAGGTGACAAACCCTCTGTTTGTAGCTACAATTTATACCATGAAAGTGAGTTCAAAACTTATTTTATTTTCGTTTTTTTCCATGGTTATCACCATGTGCTTTTATTCTGTGGAACGGCTTATTTATTTTTTATGGAATCACCAAAGTTTTCATGGCGTTGTAGCAAATGAAATTTTTTCTGCATTTTTTTCAGGATTGCGGTTTGATCTCTATGCTGTTGTGATAACCAATCTCCCTGTTTTTCTCTTAAGTCTTTTGAGCTTTTCAAAATTCGAAAATATTCAACTGAGAGTCTTAGTTTTTCTATCAATCCTTATTAACCTGACCTTTTTAGCAATTAATCAAGTTGACATTGAATTTTCTAATTTTCTAGGTCGCCGCATGACCATCGGCAATCTTAATTTTTTTCATGAGGCCCAAGGAAAAATTTCGGGGTTTATTTTTACTTATGGTTTTCTCATTTTTATTCAGGTTCTCATAAATCTCTTTTTTGTTTTTTGCCTTATAAAGCTCTCTCAAAAACTCTCCACTAAGAAATACGAGTGGAATCTTTCGAAATATTTTCTCTGCATATTTCTTTCTCTTATTTTTTTTATTTTAGCTATTCGAGGAGGACTACAAAGAAAGCCTTTGGCCATTGCTCATGCCATTCAATTTGAATCTAGCTATCTTAACCAAATGGTTTTGAACTCGACTTTTACATTGTTTCGAGGCGAAACAAAACATCTGCTAGAAGAAAAAAAAGATTTCCCTAATATGCAATCTCTTATTCCTTACCTCAATGGAGCCGACTCCTCGCCATCTTTATGGCAAGGCAATCTTTTGAAAAAAAAGATGAACATTATTATTGTTATTCTAGAAAGTTTTTCTAATGAGTATCTTGAGTTTGCTCCCTATCTCACAAGTCTTGCTCAAAAAGGACTTTATTTTGAAAACACCTACGCTAATGGCAGAAGGTCTATTGAGGCCATTTCTTCTATCACCTCAGGAATTCCTTCTCTTATGAGTAATGCCCTTGTTACAACCCCCTACTTTAATGATGAGTTTTCTGGTCTTGGAAACATTTTTAAAAAATACGGCTATCACACAAGTTTTTTTCATGGTGGTTTACCTGGCACTATGTACTTTGATCTTTTCACCAAAAAGGTGGGTTTTGATCACTACTATTCATCCGAAAGTTTTGATCCTCAACATATGCCTAAAGAAACTTACACAGATGATTTCTGGGGAATTTATGATGAACCATTTTTGCAATTTATGTCGCAAAAATTAGATCAATTTTCAAAACCTTTTCTATCAGCTGTTTTCACCCTAACATCCCATCATCCCTATAAACTGCCTCCTCCATACGATAAGACTTTACCTCAAGGAAAAATTCCAATTCTGCAAACCGTGGCTTATACCGATATGGCCATTCAAAAGTTTATGGACCAAATTGCAAAAAAAGATTGGTACCCCAATACACTTTTTATTTTTGTAGCCGATCACACTCAGCTTCCCTATAAAGCCCAATATGACAACACTCTTGGAAGGTATCGGATTCCTCTTATACTTTATTCTCCAAGTATTCAGTGGCCCAAAGTAGATACACAAAAAATTGTTCAACAGGCAGATATACTCCCAACACTCCTTGACCTTTTTCAGATTCAAGAAAAGGTTCCTCTTTTTGGAAAAAGTATATTTAAAAAAACAGGGGATCAGGTTGTTCTCTTAAGCGATCAAACTTATTTTATTTTAAAAGATTCTTTTGCATTACGATTAAGACCTGATAAGTCAGAATATTTTGATATCAAAAATGATTTTCCCTTAAATACGCCTCTTGAAAAACCAATTGATGGGCTTGAAAAATCTCTTAGAGCAACAATTCAATATTATAATAATGGGCTTTTAAATGATCAACTATAAGCTGCTCCCTTATGCTGCGCCTAAGGGGGAGCTATTTTCCCATAAGTATCTGAAATGGCCTAAGGATTGCTCTTT
>JBDHWX010000208.1:0-2995 GCA_039810365.1 Bdellovibrionales bacterium
TTGGTTGCTCCATCCCTTTTCCTATCCAATCCGTATTCCCAAACCACGAAGCCCCATTTGTATAGCCACAATAATTAAAATCAAAATAAAAAATTTGCGAATGGATTTGTTCGACATCTTCATCATAAGTTGCGCCCCCAAAAGAGAGCCCGCTAAGATCCCAAGGGCCACAGGAGCTGCAATTTCTGGTAAAATATCGCCCTTCATATAATAGGCCCCAGCACTTGCAGCAGCCGTAACCCCAATCATAAAATTACTTGTAGCAGAAGAAACTTTTATGGGTAGTTTCATGGCCGAATCCATGGCTAAGACTTTTAAAATGCCACTACCAATTCCCAAAAGACCTGAGAGCAAACCTGCACCTAGCATATAAAAAAATCCGAGGGGAACATTATCCACAAGATAGGAAACTTCTTTACCCAAGTGATGATCGGGGTAACTCGAATTAAGATTTAAATAATTTGCCCAAGGATGTGCCTCTTTTAAAACAAAACCACTTTTGGCTTCTTCTTTTCCCCTTCTCCACATCATGTAAGCCGAATGAATAAGTAAAAATGCAAATAATAGAAATAAAAATTGAGATTGAATATAACTTGAGATCACAGCCCCTAAAATAGCACCCGTTGTGGTAGCAACTTCCAAAAAAATAGCCACTCGAATGTTGGTTAAATGATCTTTGACATAACGAGCAGCAGCTCCAGAAGACGTTGCAATCACCGACACAATACTTGCCCCAATGGCATAGCGAATATCGATACCAAAGCCAAGTGTGAGCGTTGGAATCACAATAATTCCACCACCAAGACCAAGAATGGCCCCAAGGACTCCTGCAAAAATAGAAATCAAAAATAATATCAATGCTGTCATTTTTTATGAGTGTGTCATAAATAAAATAAGAACGCTAATCTTATTTATTGGATTAATCTATGAATTAACGTCGAACATACGACATCCGGCATAACCCCGTTTCATCTGCTGTTGTACATTTCATATTGGTATTTTTTGTCGTCGCAAACATGATGTTAATATAATAGTCTGTCTCTGGCTCTAAGTTACAAAATTGAGGTGGAGCTGAACTGTTAAATATCCAGTTAAGATTACCACTATCATCGGCTAGTTGATAGCTTACAAAACATGGATCACCCAACCGGTTTTCACTACCCCCAACAAACCTTGGCACACCCGAAAAATCTCCACATCCTTTTCGGATTGAAACTGTAATAGGATCTGAGCTTGCATAGGTTGATGTTGAAAAATAACCACTCGTTGTTCGAGGTGGTTGAGAAGCCGGCGGCGTTTTAAAATGCAAGGCTACATACTGATTTCTTTGCATCATAAATCCAGGAAAAGATCCCATAAGCCCAGGCCAGGGCACTGGATTTTGTCTCTTACTCGGCTGAGCACTATTGTATCCCCAAAGATGTATAAATTCTGTGATATTAAAATTACGGACTGTCCCATCTGGCACAACCCCATACTGCACATCTGCTGTGACTTTACGATATCGTGCAGAAGAACCTATTTCTGTATCTGGAGCCATGATGGTAGAAGGACACGCATTGGGATTTCCCGGTGGCGATTGCACTGCGCAGGCTGCATTCGTAAAAGATCCACTTAAAATTCCATTATGACAAACGCGCAGTTCAGATTGGCAAACCTGACCATAAGGAACATTGCTTGTCTGATAAGATATCACACTGTCGCCGTCTACAATAGTACCTCCCCACGGCAAACTACAAGAAGCACCGGAACAAGGGGAGACCGCACATGATTTTTTATTAAAGTTTGTATCTCCAGAAAGAACTCCATTATGACATATACGCATGGACTTTAAACAAGTTTGCCCACAGGCAACCGTGCTATTTTGAAAAAATTCTCGCTGTTCCCCATCTTGAATAGTTACATTATCCAAAACACAGGGCTGATTTTGCAAGTCTCCATTCAAATTATCTAACGACATATCTAGGGTTTGAATTTGTTTGCATCCATTAATAAAAATAAGACTTAACAAAAGTAGGTACAGAAATCGCATCGGGACGCTCCCTCTAAAACTCTTTAAAACCTATGCAATCCTATCCGCACTTAACTATCGGTGTATTTCAATGATTAAATAAATCAAAAGATGACCCAAAATGAGACATTATTTTGGAAAAAACTAAATGTGACATTTTCCAAAATCACCCCCCCCTGTCGCGCCTCTGATTAAAACCGTTAAGACAACTTTAATGCGAATCTGTTATAACCGTTGGCTTAGACTTAAGCTTTAAAAACTTTAATGGAATAAAGGTAAAAGCAAAGATAGTGAGCATAATCCACATGAGTTGCAAAAAACTCATCATAAAAACTTGGTTATCAATTCGGTGTGCAATATAACTTAACCCAGCCCTATCCAAAGTTGTAAAACCCACAGCCTTTGTCATCTTGGTTGCCATAGCAGCCACACTCATCCCAAGCTCTTGTTGTGTAACTGGATTTAATAACGAAACATGAGAAACAACGTCCATGTAATTTTGATGACTCTTTGTAGTTAACACCGTCGAGATATACGCAATTCCGATACTCCCACCAATTTGTCGAAAGAGATTTAAAAGTCCCGAAACTTGTCCCATAGCCTCACCCTTAAACTGACTCAAAATTGAAGAGTTTAAAGGCACAAACATAAAAGCCATGGCAAAGCCTCTTATATAAAGCGAAAAGATAATATCAGAATACGAAGTTTGAGAGCTATATTGTGTAAGAGTAAAAAGAAAAACTTCAATAAAAAAAAGTCCAACACCAATTAAAATTCTTGGGTCTGTTTTTTCCATCTGTTTTCCAACAAAGGGCATCACCATGGCAGTCAAAATCGATCCGGGTATAAAAAGCATTCCCGTTTGGGTGGCATCATAATGAAAAGACCTTGTCACAAAAACAGGTAAAATAAAGACAACCCCATAGAGAAAAAATCCCAGACCCGTCATAATCAAAGTCCCATTGGCAACAATAGATTCTTTAA
>JBDHWX010000209.1:0-2974 GCA_039810365.1 Bdellovibrionales bacterium
TTAAAACCAACAACCGTAATTTCTCTTTGTGGGCCTGAGGGAACTTCAATACTCACAACTCCGCCATTGGGAATACCACCAGCCCATCTGCCCACATATAAAACACTCGAATTTGCGCTATCAATAACAGCACAAGAATTTCTTTTCATAGGAGCTTCTGGCCCACCAACTAAAACTATATAACAATCAATAGCGCTCAAATTGGCAGGATTTAAAGAAGAATTCCATGGCTCGCTCATTTCGCCATTGCCATTACTTTGAATCCCAACACTTTGATATTGGCTTGGAGGTTCGTGATACAAAAAACTTTTGATTTCCTGATAAGAAGAACTTTGAGGTAATGAAATTTTTAAAACAGATTTGTCTTTTGCCTGACGCGTGCAACTTAAAAAAGAAAAACTCACAATTATTAAAAACAAAACCCAATTCTTCATTCTTCCCCCAGTAAAAGGTAAAAGGTACCTGCTTGTTTTTTGACCCCCGCCGCGTCAAAAAATAAGGACGATTCGGCAAGTAAAGTTCAACAAATTTTTATCGGCAAAAAACTTTTGCACCGTGACTGGGCCTCCGTCTAAAAGGTACCAAGCCTTGAGGTGTGCCAAAGGCAAAGCTCTGAGCCTTGCGCCAGAGTCCTGTCGCCCCTCAGGGCTTGGCTCAAGGCGCTGCAGTTATGTTTTTTGACCCCCGCCGCGTCAAAAGGGAAGTGAAAGGTGGCAAAACGATAGTCATTCTTGTCGTATGCGTAAACTTCTTGATTCGTTTATTGAATTTTTAATTCTTCGGTGGTCTTATTACTGCCAAAATCTAAACCGCCAACCACTCAAAAGAGGAGTCAAAAACATGAATCTTTTTGAAACCATCGAAAAACAAGGCGAACACGAAGAAATTGTTATTTGTTACAACAAAGAAGCAGGCCTTAAAGCCATCATTGCCATTCACAATACAGCTCTTGGGCCAGCCCTTGGCGGAACCCGTATGTGGAACTACAAAACAGACGAAGAAGCACTTATTGATGTTTTAAGACTCTCGCGTGGCATGACCTATAAAGCTGCTGCTGCAGGTTTAAACTTAGGTGGTGGAAAAGCCGTCATCATTGGCGATTCAAAAACACAAAAGACAGAGGCCATGTTTAGAGCTTTTGGACAATACATTCAATCCTTAAACGGTCGCTATATTACAGCAGAAGATGTTGGCACTTCCGTAAAAGACATGGAATGGGTTTATGCCGAAACTCCGTGGGTTACAGGAATTCCAAAAGCACTTGGTGGTTCTGGGGATCCGTCTCCTTTTACAGCTTATGGCGTTTTTATGGGTATGAAAGCCTCTGCAAAAGAAAAACTTGGTACCGATAGCCTTAAAGGTGTGCGTATTGCCGTTCAGGGATTGGGCCATGTGGGTTATCACTTAGTAGAACACCTTACAAAAGATGGTGCTGTAGTGACAGTTTCAGATATTGATCAAGAAAAAACAAAACAAGTTGAAAAGCAATTTAACGTTAAGGTCACAAGTCCAGAGCAAATCTTATTTACAGATTGTGATGTACTTGCTCCTTGTGCTTTGGGTGCCGTCTTCAACGATCAAACTATTCCAAAACTCAAAACAAAAATAATTTGTGGAGCAGCTAACAACCAACTTGCAGAAGCTCGTCATGGCCAAGTTTTAAAAGAAGCTGGTATTTTATTTGCACCAGATTATGTGGTTAATGCTGGTGGTCTCATGAATGTTTTTGTAGAGCTTGAAACTTATTCTACAGAAAGAGCCATGGCCAAAGCCGAAACCATTTACAGCAATGTTCAGGAGCTTTATAAAATTGCAAAATCAGAAGATATCCCAACCAATGTTGCAGCAGATCGCCTTGCCGAAAGACGTATTGAGCAGGTGGGCAGACTTAAGCAACGTCATTCTGGCTTTAACACAAGAGCTTACGGAACACTTAAAGTCACCAACCGATAAACTCAAACATCTTTACAGCTAAACCAATAAAGAGAACCCGCCATGGGTTCTTTTTTTATTAATTATCTGTTGAGCTTTGACGCGGCGGGGGTCAAAAAACAAGCAGGTACCTAGGAGGCTTTCTTTTTGTAGTTTTGAACAACCTTATAAACTTCGGCTTCTTTAAAAAGTTCAAAAAGATCTTTGTCGAGCTTTCCTTCTTTTACTTCGTAATTCAAAATTTCAATGGCTCTTTCTGGTGTTACTGATTTTTTATAGGCTCTGTCCATGGCCGTTAAGGCGTCATAAATATCACAAATAGTCATCATACGTGCCTGTATCGGGATTTGATCTGCCTTAAGCCCACGAGGATACCCCGAGCCATCTAATTTTTCGTGGTGAGCGTGCGCAATATCAGGAATTCCTGCAAGATCATCTGTCCACGCAATTTGATATAAAAATGTAAAGGTATGAGAAACGTGAGATTCAATTTCGTGCCTCTCATCTATATCAAGTGTTCCGCGCGGAATCAAAAGCCTTGCTTTTTCTGGTGGGGTTAAAACAGTTCTGCCTAAATTTTTAGATAAGGTTTCAATGTAATCAACAAGTTCTTTAATATTGAGATCACCTTGCATCACTTGAGACTCATTTGCTCGAATAATAGATTCTCGAATTTGATCAATTTTTCTGTTAAATCCGTCAACCTTCCAAAGTGCTTGAGCAAGAACAGTATCCTGATCTTTTGCAGAATGTGATAAATGATTGCAGTGGGTGTGATTGCATACATGAGGTTTTTCTAATTCTTTTTTAAGTTCACCAACCAATTCTGTTGTTTGTTCTGCAAGCTCGCGCCAAACAGAAGATTCATTTTTAAATTTAATGGTATCAAGTCTTAATAAAATTGTTTCTAGTTCGTGTGGATAAAGCTTTTTAGATTTTAATAAAACATTTTCTTTAACGCCAATTTTTCCAAAATCATGCAACAGAGCTGCGTAACGTAACTCCTGCATTTGCTCCGTGCTAAATCGAATATCCTTATAAA
>JBDHWX010000210.1:0-2967 GCA_039810365.1 Bdellovibrionales bacterium
GCCCTTGACACAAACAAAGATAGAGTTGGACCCGGTCTTGCGATGGCCATGACCGCAACATTTTTTGGTCTCGTTATTGCCAACGCCGTTGTGATGCCACTTGCTGACCGCTTACAGATCAACCACATTACAAAAGTCAATTATCTACAAAACCTTTATCAGGTTATTCTATTAATTAATCAAGATGAGCCATCAGAGCTTATCGCAGACGAAGTGAGGGCCCGTGCAGGATAAAAAAGTACGCCTTCCAAGAATAGAAAGAGACGAGCAAATCTTGCTCCGAGAAGATGAGAACTCTCATCTCTGGGCCGTTTCTTACTCTGACTTCTTGATGGCTCTTTTAAGCTTTTTTATCTTATTTTACGCTAGCGACCCAAGCGGAAAAAAGACTCTGATTTTAAATCTGGCAAGTCAGTTTTCAACAACAAAGGGAACATCAGATCGTGGCTGGGGCGGAAAATCTGGTGATGGTGATGCCAACACATCAACCAGAATGCCCGCAACTCTAGCCAATGCTTTCCAAGATCTCAATATAAAAACAGAAGTCAATAATGAAATTTTTATTGCTAATTTTGCTGATAATTTTTTTAAGCCTGGTCAGCATATTATTGATCCTCATCAAAAAAAGCAAATTCTTACATTCTTAGAGCGTATCAAACCATTCCAAGATAAAGTGGACCTCTACTTTGAGGGGCACACTGACGACAAACCCCTTACGGTTCATAAAAACGATATTATTCGTGATAACTTTGTTTTAAGTAGCTTGAGAGCTTCTTCTGCGCTTCTTGTTGCAAAACAAATGGGATTTGACGAAAAAAATCTTTATATTCAAGCTGATTCTTCTAACACAAGAAATTCACGTTCTCTTTCTATCCGAATCGAACCACGCAAGGAGATCTTATGATAAAGATCTTACTTGTCGGCTTGGTTTTCTTTATTGGCATCTCTGCAAAAGCTGATTTGCTTGATCGCATGCGCTTAGAAGACTCTCTACGAGAAAGACTTCAAAATACATTCAAAATGTATGACGACACGGCCAAAATTCTTATCCATCTTGAATACAAAAGTGTCGAGGGCATTTTACCCGGCATGAGTGTTCCCCTCCAAGAAAACAACACTCCTGACAAAATAGAAGTCTCCGATATCTCCCAAGCCAATATTGAAATTTACTCTAAGCTTGATAAATTGCCAGATGATGCAAAAGAAGCTCTTGAAAAATCTCTACCTTTAGAAAACAAGAAAAAAATTACGATACATTTTAACACGGTCGACACAAGCCAGTTTTCAAAACCTGTGGACGCCAAAGATCTCAATAGACTTTTAGATAAGACAATCTCTCTTTTTACAAAACTCTTTGCGCTATTTGTTCTTCTTTGCGGAGGTGCTATTTACCTTGTTTATCGTCTCAACTCAAAACGCGTAAATGAATTTCGCACACACTTTAATAAACTTGCAGAGACAATTTCTGAAAGTGGAGGGCATACTCCCATTGCCGTAGCTCCCCACCAGCAAGAAAGAATGGCTCAGACTCAACAAATCCAACTCCCTCAGGCTAATGCAATGTTTGAAAAACTTTCGATAACAGCACTTCGCGCTCTCTTTAGTGACTCCTATTGGTGTAAAATGGATGGTTATGCTCACTGGCTTTGGAATCAAATCGATATGGAACAAAAAGCAACACTGCTTAACGAAATCCCCTATATGAAGGATTATTCGGCTTATTTTTCTGAAATTACTCCGGCACAAAGAAATTATCACGAGCACCCCTATTATCTAGATCCAGCCCAACTCTGTTCTCTTTCTCAACTTGATGTTTTAACCATCGTAAGAAAGGATCTCAGCCTCTGGCACAGCCTTTCTCCTATGCGCAAACAAACAATTGATTTGTCCTTAGACGAAAAATTAAAAGCTATTCAATCTACAAGTAAAAAAGAAAAATTTGCAGCCTCAGCTCAAAGTCCTCTGCGTACTCTTGATACCGCTCCAACCTGGGGAGATATGACGTTTGAAGACGAACTCTCTGTTTTTCAAAATCCAAGTATGGTTCCAGAAAAAATGAGACACCACATTCGCTCTCTTGTATGGCTAGCTGCAAAAGATAAATCTTATATTGAAAAGGTTCTTAGCCGTTACGACGCCAAAACACTTGCCCTAGCTTGGGTAGGTCCCAATGAAGTTTTAAAAATTCTAGAACAAGGATTGCCAGAAAAAAAATTAAAGCTTCTTTTAACATATAAAGAAAAAGTCACCTCAAGCCGCCATTCTGATATTTTTCAGCAACTTGTTGATGAAGGCTTAAAAAATGAAGCGGCATAACCTCATCACACTTATTTTTATTTTTCTTACTTTCTCTTCCTTTGTAAAAGCTGGAGATGTTACTGTTGAAAAAAAAACGACCACAAGTTTCATAGGTGCTTCCTTAGACTTTACCCAGATGACCCTTAAAGGCGGATCTATTACTGGTAATGGCTTTCGCATTAACTTTGATCACTACTTCTCCCCCAAAATGGCAGTAGAAGTTTATCTCTCAACTGCTATCAACACAGATACCAACGTTTCTAATAGTTTTACTGGAATCGGCGGCTATGGTTACTACACTCTTTTGGGAAACTGTTGTGATCTTAAAAAAGTAGTTTCACACGAAGGTGTTCCCATTCTCGTAGAAAAAAACGAACACAAAAACTCCTTGCAAGTAGGAGCAGGCATTGATCAATTCTTTTTAAATGGGACAAAGTCTGTTTACTCCATATCGGGTCTTGGGGTTGGTGCAAATTATCATTTTCCTCTCTTTGGATATCATTTTAAAGCCTATCTTCGGTACTCCATGATGTCGGCTAATAAAACCTCCGTTACCGGAATCTTCTTAGGCCTTGGTATTAATTTTGGCATTTAAAAGCTGCTCCCTTATGCTGCGCCTAAGGGGGAGCTATTTTCCCATAAGTATCTGAAATGGCCTAAGGATTGCTC
>JBDHWX010000211.1:0-2936 GCA_039810365.1 Bdellovibrionales bacterium
ATTGAAGGAGTAAGACTCATTGACAACATCGGCATCTCATAAAAATATTTTATTGATGATGACAGGATCCATTGCTTGCTATAAGACCTGCGACCTCATCTCACAACTTGTGAAAAATCATTACCGAGCTCGAGTTGTGGCATCGTCTTCTGCTTTAAAATTTATTGGACCCGCAACACTTGAGGGATTAACAGGCGAAAAGGTCTATTCGGATGCATTTGAAGACCAGTATATGATGAGCCACATCGATTTAGCCAGATGGGCCGATTTGATCCTTGTTTGTCCGGCTACGGCTCATGCTATCAATGCTTTAGCTAGCGGAACAGGCCCAGGCCTTATTGGTGATATTTTTCTAAGTAATAACTTTTTAAAAAATTTTTGGATTGCGCCTGCCATGAATACACAAATGCTCTTACATCCCGTAACCCAAGAGTCGCTAAAAAAATTATCTTCGTTTGGTGCTTATATTTTTGATACCGAAAGTGGCGACCTTGCCTGTGGAGAAAAAGGGCTTGGACGACTTGTTTCCCCAAATACGATCTTAGAAAAAATAAACAATACTTTTCAAAAGTATCCCTCCCAAAAACAGGAAGCCTCTTTATGAGAATATTGATCACTGCCGGCGGCACACAGGAAAGAATTGATGATGTCAGAAGTATCTCAAACACAAGTACCGGCGCAACAGCTCTTTTTATTGCACAAGCTTTATTTTTAAATGGGTACCAAGATATTATCTATATCCATGCTCGGAAATCCACTTCTTTTGAGTATGCAAAAAAAAATGTATCCTTTGTTTCTTCTCACGATCTTGAAAAAACACTCAAAGAAGAACTGGCAAGTCACGATATTGATATTATTATTCACGCTGCTGCTGTTTCTGACTTTGTTGTGGATAAAGTTGTGATCAATGGGGATCTTTTTGAACCAGAAACCGTAAGCAAATTAAACTCTCTTGACAATATTGAACTTGTTTTAAAAAGACGTTCTAAAATTATTGAAAGCTTAAAATCATATTCGAGAAAGCCAAACCCTCTCGTTATTGGCTTTAAACTCACCAATACAGACGATCCCCTCGACCAAAGAGATCAAGTCTTCCGGCTTAGTACAAATGACTATGTTGATTTTGTTGTTCAAAATAATCTTTCTGAGATTTCTACAAATCAACACCCGACCAATATTTATTTTAAAGATACTCTTTTATATCAAGGACAAACAAAAGATGAACTGGCTCGAAATATAATACAAATCTTAAAAACTTATGCTTTTAATATTAACGAATCTCGGAGAGACCTTATATGATTCTTTGCCTTGATATTGGAAACAGCCAAATTTATGGTGGTGTTTTAAAAAATAATAAAATTTGTTTGAGATTCCGTAAAATTTCAACAATGGGCGCATCCTCAGACGAGTACGGATTATATTTAAAATCTGTTTTAAGAGAAAATGGTCTTGATCCAAAAGAAATCAAAGAAATTGCTATTTGCTCTGTTGTTCCTGATCTTGTGCACTCTCTTAAAAACTGTTGTAAAAAGTATTTTGGAATTAACCCTTTCATTTTACAGCCAGGAATTAAAAGTGGGCTTAAAATTAAGTATCGTAACCCTGTGGAAGTCGGTGCTGATCGTATTGCTAACGCCATCGGCGCAACTCAATTATATCCAAATAAAAACCTTATCATCATTGATTATGGCACAGCCACAACCCTTTGTGCTGTTTCTAAAAAACAAGAATATCTCGGTGGCGTTATATTGGCAGGTCTTCGTATTTCTATGGAAGCCCTTGTGACAAGAACAGCAAAGCTTCCAAAAGTTGAAATCGTTAAAACCAACGAAATTTTAGGAAGATCTACTATTGAAAGTATTCAAATTGGTTTGTTTCACGGTCACTATGCTAGCTGCCAATATCTTGCCAAAGAACTTATACAAAGTTGTTTTCAAAACGAAGACGTTCTTGTTATTGGGACAGGTGGCTTTTCAAGTCTTTTTGAAGGCATGGATCTTTTTGATCATATTCTCCCGGATCTAGTTTTCCATGGCCTTGTTGCTGCATTAAAGAAAAATAAAATTATCAAAACGAACACAGAGTATCCAGAAGAGGTCTTTGTTTAAATCAAAAGAGGTTTTTATGCTATTAACACTTATGAAATCAAAACTTCACAGAGCAACAGTAACCGATGCAGATCTGAGTTACGAGGGATCCATCTCTATTGATAAAGCTCTCTGCGATCAAGCTCATCTTTTGCCTTACGAAAAAGTCGATATCTATAACGTCAATAATGGCGCAAGGTTTTCAACCTACGTCATCTATGGCAAATCTGGAGAAATTTGTTTAAATGGGGCTGCCGCAAGACACGTGCAACGTGGGGATCGCGTGATTATTGTTTCTTATGGAACTTTTTCACAAGAAGAAGCCATCCATCATAAGCCCATTGCGTTGATGTTAGATGAAACCAATAAAGTTAAACGCGACACTTACTAAGATACATGTCAAAACGCACAAGCTTACTTTGAAACGAATGCTGAGGCTTGCCTAGTAAAAATGGAGCATCATGTGGCCGCTTGAGCACAACACGCTTTTTTGATTTCATAATTGAGACTTCTAAAAGTTCTTTCAGATTTTCTGTGGGACCTAAAAGTTCCTTTAAAAAATCCATATCTTTTTTTGATTTTGCCGTTTTCTCTATCTGAGGATACATAGGATCCAGATACACAACATCTGGATAATAATCCGGCTTTAAAGAATTCAGGTATTCCAAGCTATTAGCATGCAAGATTTCAATATTTTCAGAAAATCTTTTTTGAAACGAAGTATCTTGCCATGCCCTATTGAGTCCATCTTGCAAAAGAGAATAAACGATTTCATTTTCTTCTATAGCCAAGACTTTTGCTCCCATAAAAGCAAATCCTAGCATATCTTTTCCGAGACCTGCGGTTGCA
>JBDHWX010000212.1:0-2916 GCA_039810365.1 Bdellovibrionales bacterium
GCTAACTCCTCTATGGAGGATCGATACTTTTTTAATGCCGATGGTGAAATGCTCATTGTCCCCCAAGCAGGAGAACTTCTTTTTAAAACAGAATTGGGGTATCTTCTCATAAAACCCTCGGAAATCCTTGTTATCCCAAGAGGCATTAAGTTTCAGGTTCTTTTACAGTCAGAATCTGCCTATGGTTATATTTGTGAAAACTTTGGAAGACCCTTTCGTATTCCTGATCTTGGCCCCATTGGCTCCAATGGTCTTGCCAATCCCCGACATTTTTTAGCCCCCGTTGCAGCCTTTGAAGATCTCTCAAAAAAAGTTTCTATTGTTGAAAAATATAATGGTTCCCTGTGGGTAGCCCAACAAAGCCATTCTCCACTTGATGTTGTGGCGTGGTGGGGCAACTCTTATCCCTACAAGTATGATCTTAAACTATTTAACGTCATCAATACCGTAAGCTTTGATCATCCAGATCCCTCGATCTTTACAGTTCTGACATCTCCTTCTGCTGATTCAGGTACGGCGAATATTGATTTTGCTATTTTTCCCCCAAGATGGATGGTCGCTGAAAATACCTTTCGCCCCCCCTACTTTCACCGCAACTGCATGAGTGAATTTATGGGGCTTCTCTACGGAGTTTATGATGCAAAACAAGAGGGTTTTTTACCCGGGGGCTTTAGTCTTCATAATGCTTTTTCTGCACACGGTCCCGATTCTGAAACATTTGAAAAGGCAATTTCTGCAAACCTAAAACCGCAAAAAATTGATAATACTTTAGCTATTATGTTTGAAAGCAGATATCCTTATCAAACCACACAAGCCGCCATGGAATCTGCATCCTTACAAAAAGATTATATAAAATGCTGGAATGGTTTTAAAAAAGGCTTTAAGGGTTAACTGTTTAAACTTTCGACAAAAAAAGTTATTTTTAAAAAAGTGTCTCATCATGAGACACTTTAAAACCTCATTATAAGATCCCTTAACTTTTTTACGTTTTTTTCAGAATTTTTGTGAACATAACTTTTTTATTCAGATCTCCTAGCCCTTTGTCCGATATGTACTTATCGACTTAATCTAGGGGAGCTTTTGATGTCTCTTAAGGAATATGTTTTACCATCAATCATTTTGGCCTTACTGTTATTATTTTTAGCACCATTGACCTTTGCGCAGACTCTTACAAAGAGTTATGTACCAGGTGAGGTTATTGTGAAATATAAAACCTCTTCACCTGAAGAATCAGGGCGCACCTTTTTATCGGCAAAAGCACAGTCAAAAATAGCAGCCAAAAGTCTTTCTATTGCCAGTTCAAAAAATTTAAGACTCAAAAAATCTTGGGGTGGTATAGGAACATTTCACTATAAAATAGAATCCAGCAAAAAAGTTTCTGATCTCATTTCAGAACTTAAACAAGATCCCGATGTGGAGTATGCAGAACCTAATTATTATGTGTCCGCAACTTCTGCTGTTAAAGAATCTCAAGTTTTATCAGCTCAAGATATTGATAGTTATCTAGCCAGCCAAAATAACTCCCAAGAGGGGGCTCAAGCAGTTTATGGTCAAACAGGCGCTCCTGTGCAGATTCCTGACTCATGGGCCCTTTTGCCTCCTACGGGAACAGCCCCTGTCGTTGCTGTTATCGATACAGGTATCGACTATACTCACCCATCCCTTGAAGATGCCATGTGGAAAAATCCAGGAGAAATTCCTGGCAACGGCATTGATGACGATCATAACGGCTATATTGATGATGTCTATGGTTACAATTTTGCTAATAAAAATAGTAATGTGATGGACTGTAACGATCACGGTACCCACGTTGCTGGAATCATTCGTGGTTCGACTCAAAATATTTTACCAAGTGGTGGCAGTCTGCCTGCCGGAATCCATTCTTCAAAAGTCAAAATTATGGCCGTGAAGTTTTTGGATTGTGATGGTGTTGGAACAACATCTGATGCTGTAAGTGCTATTTACTATGCCGTACAAAATGGAGCCAAGGTTTTAAATAACTCTTGGGGTGGTGGGGGATATAGTGCCTCTCTTGTTTCTGCCATTTATTATGCTTACCAAAATAATGCCATCTTTGTTGCAGCTGCCGGAAACTCAGGGCTCAATCTGGATAGTTCCCCTATGTATCCAGCGTCTTACACTGTGCCTAACATCATCAGTGTTGCCGCTTCTAATACTTTTGATTATCTCCCTTATTTTTCAAATTATGGTGCAAACTCTGTTCATATTGCTGCTCCAGGAGTTGGAATATTAAGTACAATCCCTAATAACAACTACGTCTCTATGAGTGGAACAAGTATGGCAGCCCCTTTTATTTCAGGTCTTTCGGCCATGATGCTATGGGCAAAGCCTACTATGAATGGATACCAACTTAAATCGCTTATTACATCTCCTACCGACATCGACCAGCCTTTTATAGATACTAATGGAAACCATCTAAAAGATCCCGACGAGTCTTACACCTTGGGTAATAAAGTTATAAACAACGGTCGTATGAACGCTACAAAAACAATGATCACAACACTTGTAACCCCTGCTGATTCTTCTCAACCTGCTTATGACATCTCAGCCTATGCTCGCGATCCGGCTTCAACTCAAGGTGGCGGATGCGGTCTTGTTCAAAAAGTCTACAACGATTATGATAACGATCAGCGCGATGCAAGCCGCAACACAAACCCTCTTTCTGTTATTCTCGTCAGCCTTATTTTAATGGTTCCAATCATAACAGCATTTAAACTTAGAGCTAATCCTCATTACAAACGCCGTTATGACAGATTCTTTCTTGGATCAAGCGTTCAAATTCATATCGGTCAAAAAGATTATCTTGGTTCTGTGGGAACAATTTCTCTTGGCGGTTTGAGCTTTAACTCAGAGGCCACACTAAAATTGGGCCACTCCCTTGAGCTTTTTGTAACA
>JBDHWX010000213.1:0-2909 GCA_039810365.1 Bdellovibrionales bacterium
ATATTTAATTACATGGAGTGGACAGTTTGAAAATATGCAAAGAGTAAAAGAGCATCTTAAAATTGTAATTCCCATAACACTTTTTTTAATTTTATTTTTGATATTTTTTAATACCAAGTCTTGGGTAGAAACAGGAATTATTTTGTTAGCCGTCCCTTTTTCTTTAATTGGGGCCGTGTGGTTTATGGTCTTTTTGGGATATCATGTTTCTATTGCCGCTTGGGTGGGAATGATTGCTTTGATGGGGCTTGATGCAGAAACAGGTGTTTTTATGTTTTTGTATTTGGATTTAGCCTATAATGATCGTGTTAAGAAAAATAAAATGAATCATTTAAGTGATCTTAAAGAAGCCGTAATGGAAGGAGCTGTCCATAGAGTGCGTCCTAAGCTTATGACGGTTATGGCGCTTTTTATGGGGTTGATTCCTATTATGTGGTCTGTGGGTGCGGGAAGTGACGTGATGAAAAGAATTGCAGCCCCCATGATCGGAGGCCTTGCAACATCGTTTTTATTAGAACTTTTAATTTACCCCGTTGTTTTTTACATATGGAAATCCAAACCCCTCCAAAGGTGAGCCGCACTTTTTATGTACATACCGTGTTAATGTTTTTCGCTAACGCGGCGGGGGTCAGAAAACAAGCAGGTACCCTTTTGTTGCTTGGTATCTTGATGAGCAGTACTATGTTTTTTAGAAAGAAGGATGTTTTTTATGCAAAAAATGCCGATGATCTTTAAGGCTCAAAGTGTAGCAGGGCCTGGTATGAAAAAAACGTGGAAGACATCAGTTGGATTTGGAGAACTTACAGCGGCTCTTCCTCCTGAGTTTTCTGGTGGTGGCGGAGGATATTCTCCAGAAGATTTTTTACTATTTGCTGTTTTAAATTGTTTTACATCAACATTTAAAGTTGTAGCAGAGCTTTCAAAATATGAGTTTAAAGAGTTAAAGGTACAAGGAACGTTAACGATTGATGCAAATGAGCGAGGACGTCCTGAGATAAAAAGCATTCATGTAAAAGCCACTCTAGATGGAGCAAGTGATAAAGATCAAGCTGAGAAGCTTTTGGAGAAATCTTCAAAGGCCTGCCTTGTGGCTAATTCTTTAAAAATTGATAAAATTTATGAGTTTGAAATTATTTAACTTATAAAGAGAACAACACATAAGGTCATAGATTGTTTTTTAGATCTCTAAGTATTTTTTAAGAAACTTTTGACTTAATTTTTATAAAAGGGAAGTAACAAGATGAAAACTTGTTTTTTAACGGGCGCAACAAGAGGTGTAGGTCTAGAGCTAGCAAGACAACTTTCTAAAAAAGGTTTTGAAGTGATCGTTGGAGTGAGAAAGTCTAGCAAAGAATTAGAAAAAATATCTAATGTAATTGTCTTAGAGGGGTTGGATTATGAAGATCCTCAAGCTATAGAAAAATTTTTTAAAAAAAATAAAATGCCTAAACTTGATTTGGTTATTTTAAATGCGGGGGCATTTATCGTCAGTCGATTTCCCGAACTTGATTTTGCACTATTAGAAAAACAAATGCGCATTAATGCAACGGCACCACTTTATATTACACAACACTTGCTTCCTTTTTTTAAAGAAGGAACAAAGCTTGGACTATTGTCGTCTCTTATGGCCTCTATGACAGATAATGTAAAAGGGGGTTCTTATCCCTATCGTATGTCAAAGGCAGCCCTTAATGCTGCGGGAAAGTCTTTATCTATCGATTTAAAAGATCAAGGGATTATTGTAACGCTTCTTCATCCGGGTTATGTCAAAACACAAATGACCGACTTTAAGGGAAAGGTCATGCCAGACGAAGCAGCTGCTGGCATTCTTGAAGTGTTAGAAAAATCAACTCTAGAGACCACAGGGCAATTTGTAAACTATAAGGGAGAGTTGCTCCCTTGGTAGGTGATTGACCAAAGAAAATGTTTCCTAAACCTTTAGCACTCCTTTTTTTGTAGAGGATAACATGAATATTTCATTCAACTTGCGGTCGTATTGGCTTTTACAACAGTTGCAACTGGCAATCTGCCAAAGGTTCTTGACCAAGTTCGCAAGGCTCAACTTCAACTGATACAGGCATCTCGTGCCTCACATTGGCCTAAGGCTATGCGATGAGGATTTAGAATGGGGCCACTACCGTTTCCACCTTGAGAGTCGTTAAATTAGAATTAATTTAAATTTTCTTGGTTGGAGCTACTTGGGGCACATTTGTTTTGTTGTATTGGATATGAATAAATGGAAGTAAAATTTTAGGAATAATTTTAATACCGAGGTTCATGCATTTCATTTGTAGAGATTCATCTTCAAAATCTTGAGTTATTAAGATTGATCTATCCGCAAGATTGTGTCTCTGAATAAAATCAATGCCGGCTGTTTTGGATATTGTCGTTTGGTTGTCTAGCAGAAAAAATGTATTTGTTAGAGTGATTTCCTTGATAACTTCTTTTGAATATTCTAAATAAGCTTTTCTAAAATTGTTACCCAATTTTTCTTTGCAAATCTCATGTATGCTTGAATCATCATCGATGACAACAATAGAGGAATTGGAGTTAATTCGAAGAATATCTGTAAACCAAGCAGGGGAAGTCTGTTTTGCAAATATTAATGAAGCAGATGTTTTAATACCTTCTATTGATTGAATGCTAAATTTTCCATTATTACTTTCTGCTAATTGGCGAGCATGATAAGACAGTGATTGTTACTCAGTGTGGGAGAATATGTTTAGATGGACGAAAGATTAATTTTAGCCAGGTATTTGCAGGCCAATCTATTGGAATAAGGCAAGTTGATGATAAGATCTGGTTAGTGAGCTTTATGAATTACGATTTAGGATACTTTGATGAAGAGGCATGTTGTCGTTCCTGAGACATCCTTTACAGATTATACCGGAGACATAGTTTACACTTTT
>JBDHWX010000214.1:0-2892 GCA_039810365.1 Bdellovibrionales bacterium
CGGGCATTCATTCAACGGCTGTTGTTCATGCCTCGGCAAAAATTGATCCCTCAGTATGGATTGGCCCTTTTTGTCTTATCGAAGAAAATGTTTCCATAGGAAAAAATACCTATCTAGAGTCTCATGTTACCGTTGAGGCGAACGCCCAAATCGGGACAAACTGCAAAATCATGTCTTATAACTTTATTGGTTCCCACACACAAATTGGTCATTTTTGTGAATTAAAACCTCACTCTACCATTGCTTCAGAGGGATACGGCTTTGCCACAGACCAAAATGGCCATCATCACCGCATTCCACAAAGAGGGATTGTGGTTCTAGAAGATTACGTTTCTATTGGAGCACAATGTACCATTGATAGAGCGACATTTGAAGAAACTCGAATTGGACTTGGAAGCAAACTCGACAATATGGTCCATATTGCTCATAACTGCAAAATTGGAAAACATTGCCTTCTCTCTGGGGGTACCGGTCTTGCTGGCTCCACAATCGTAGGAGATTATGTTGTGATGGGGGGACAATCTGCAGCTGCTGGTCATCTTACTATTTGTGATAAAGCCGTGTTTGGAGGAAGATCTGCAATTACCAGCAACGTAGAAAAACCCGGTGCTTATAATGGCCAACCATTGGAACCTCTCAAGGATAATCTTAAAACACAGGCTTCATTAAAAAAACTAACTTCAACTATTCGAGACGTTAGAAAAATTTTAAAACATCTTGGTCTTACATCCACTTCAAACGAACACGAAAAGGATTTATCATGAAGTTTTATGTTACAACACCACTTTATTACGTTAACGATACTCCCCACATTGGTCACGCCTACACCACAACTGTCGCAGATGTTTTAAGTCGCTACCATCGGCTGTTCGGCGACGAAACGCTCTTTCTGACTGGAACCGACGAACACGGACAAAAAGTTCAGAAAGCTGCAGAAATCAGACATATGGAGCCACAGGCTCACTGCGATGATATGGTTCAAAATTTTCAAAAGGTTTGGGAAGAACTCAATATCCAACCCGATATTTTTATTCGTACGACTGATGAATATCACAAAAAAAATGTTCAGGCTTGCCTACAAAAACTCTACGACAGCGGAGAAATTTACTCCCAGGAATACGAAGGCTGGTATTCGGTCAGTGAAGAAATTTTTTATACAGAAAAAGATTTGGTCGATGGAAAATCTCCAACAGGAAAAGAGGTTTCTAAAATTAAAGAAAAAAATTATTTCTTTAAAATGTCAAAATACCAAGAACGCCTTATCGAACACATTAAAAATAACCCAACTTTTATTGAGCCAGAAGTGCGAAGAAACGAAACCCTCGGATTCTTATCAAAACCCCTTGAAGATCTTTGCATTAGCCGCCCCAAATCTCGTCTCTCTTGGGGAATTGAGATTCCGTTTGATAAAGATTACGTCACTTACGTTTGGTTTGACGCTCTTCTTAATTACACATCTGCCGTTGGGCTTAACCAGAGGGACAAGGAAACTTTTTTTAAAGACACTTGGCCCTTTGCCACTCACATCGTGGGAAAAGATATTCTTGTTCCCCATACCGTTTATTGGCCCACCATGCTTATGGCTCTTGGAATAACATTACCAAAAAAAGTTTTTGTTCACGGGTGGTGGTTAACTGCCAACAACACCAAAATGAGTAAGTCCGAAGGAAAAGTTGTAAAACCTTTAGACATGAAAGATATCGTAGGTGTTGATGAACTCCGTTATTTTTTAACCCGAGATATTATTTTTGGAAACGACGCTCAGTTTTCTCAAGAACTCGTCATCTCAAGAGTCAACACAGAACTAGCCAATAACTATGGTAATCTCTTAAGCCGCACAACACAGCTTGTGCATAAGTATTTCGATGGTAAAATTCCCACCGTTCAGATCCAATTGCCATCAGCGCAAGAGCTCCTAAACCTCGCAACCCAGACTCCAGAAAAAGTAAAAAATGAAATTTTAAAATTTGCACCACAAGAAGCCGTTGGACACATTGTTGATCTTCTCAATGAGACCAACAAATTTATGGAAAACGAAGCTCCATGGAAAAAAGCAAAAGAAGACATCAGCAGGGCCGGAGAGTCTCTCTATGCAGTGTTAGAAGTTTTAAGAATTGCAAGTACACTTTTATATCCTGTGATGCCAAAAAAATCTCTAGAAGCCTTACATCGAATTGGCTGCGAGTCCCCAAATTACGAAGACTGCAAAAAGTCCCACGTTTTAAAACAAGGCTCTCCTGTTGTAAAAGGAGACCCACTGTTTCCGCGCATACAAGATGCTCACTAAACTATTTTAGATTTTTTGGAGTAAAGGCTTCGGGTAAAAGCTCTTTTATGAAAAAAACTTTTGAAACCTCTTTTAAGTTTCCAATCCAAATTTGAGTTTTGCCATCGAAAAACTCTGCCATCACCTGTCTGCAAAATCCGCAAGGAGGTGTAGCCTCTTGGGTATCTGTGACGATCACAATATGTTGAAATTTCTTATGCCCGTCACAGACCGCACCAAATATGGCCACTCGTTCGGCACAAATTGTTCCACCATAACTTGCATTTTCAATATTACAACCCACATAAATTTTTTCGTCTTTTGTGATAAGGGCTGCTCCTACTGCAAATTCTGAATATGGGCTATAGGACTTCTTTCTTGCCTGAACGGCCTCTTGATGAGCCTTTAAAACAATAGCTGGTATTTTCATATTGGATTCCTGTCGTTTTCCCTAAAGCTTAGCCCCGAATTTCGTATTTGAGCAAGCGACATTCTATGGGACCATTCCAAACAGGAATCCTTTGAGATGTTTTCAGTCCCATTAAATGAACAAGCTCTTTATTTCCAGATAAAATCCAAGCCTGCCAGCCTTTAAAATTATTTTTTAAAGAATAACCTAAATCTCG
>JBDHWX010000215.1:0-2850 GCA_039810365.1 Bdellovibrionales bacterium
ATGATAACAGGCCTGTGCCTCTAATAAATTATTAACGGATGGGTTTTGAGATGATGTTGATGATTCGAGATTATCAGCATAATCTAAAAAATTTTTAATCGAACAATCTTTGTTGCCATAAAGACACTCTAGATTTTCTGAAAGAGCACTTTGCTTTTCTTTAAGACCTTTTTTATCTACTTTAAGTTGTTCTGTGATTGCTTTTTGCACAGCTCGTTTTTGTTCTTCTGAAATGTTTTGCGATGAGCTTCCAATATTTTTTGGTTTTAAGTCGTTAAATTTTTTACCCATCAACCATGGAAACTTTTGAATATTTAAACTTATCAGAGATTGCCTTTGTGCAATTTGCTCTGTGATTGTCTCAATTTCTTTTAAAACGCGTTCTTTTATTTTATCTCCACTGTAGGGACTGTTCCTATAAAGAGTGCTTAAAAAGCTTTTCTTTTCTTGAAGCTCTGTTGCAAGTGTGGATATCTGATTTTTTGTTTCTTTTAATTCTCTTGTTGCTTGAATTGTTCCTTCTGCTATTTTATTCCAGTCTGTTGCAGGATGACACTTTGATTTTTGAATAGATTCGCATTGCTTTCTTGTTTCATCAAATCTTAGCTTTGAACAATCAACGTCTAAAAGAATTGTACCTCCCAAAAGCCTATCATTTGTTGCCATTTGTATAAGATTAATTTTTTCAGTTTCATAAAATCGGTTTGAGTAATAGTAAAATTTTGAAAGCCCATTTTTTTCGCGAGACTGATCTCCTAAACTGCAACGTCCTGCAAAACTTGCATTAAACTCTCCAAGTCCCGAATATGCCTCTTGAAAATTTTTTTTAGAGTTCAAGCCATCATCAATTGTGGCTGATCTCATTTTTTCATCACATTTTTCATTTTTCAATCGGCCAACGGGAGCAAGTCCAAGAACCGTAATAATTTTTCTAGAATCTTCTTCGACAAGTTTTTGTAAAAATGAGCAGTCTTGATCTTCACAAACAATTTCGTGATTATTGAGTCTTTGGAGTGTGCTGAGCGGACCCTTGAGATAGCCCCGCATTTCTGCCTCACCAATAGCACCGGCCCAAGATGAACCGCCAACAAGTGTACCAACAATGAGTAAAATCAAACCCTTTTCCACGCTAAATTATCGGATTTTTTAACTATTTTCTTTTGATAAAACTTGTATTTTTAACTTCATCCTAAAAAACAAGTCCTAAGTACAAGCTGCTCCCTTACGCTGCGCCTGGATCTTAAACTTACCCAATCTTATCCAAAGTATAGATACTTGCTTCTTATAACCCCTACAAAAAATCACCTAAGTTATTAAAATAGCAAGATAAAATATGGTTCCAGGCGCAGTCTAAGGGAGCAGCTTTAGTTGTGTAAGATTCTAAACAATTAACTCATAGAAGTTAACAACTCTAAAAGGTTAGTATAGAGATGTATTGAGGAGCGTTTTAAGTAACAACGGAGCAAGGTTATGAACAAAATTTTACTTGTCGAAGATTCTATTGATTCCTATCAGCTTGTTGAAAGAGCTCTCGGCGGGGCATACGAAATTCAGTGGGCGCAAAATCTCCACGATGCCTTTCAAATGGTTCAAGGGGGCATATTTGACCTCATTTTACTTGATGTTATGTTACCAGATGGAGAGGGTTACAAGCTTTGTTCCGTTTTGCAAGCTGATCCCGCACTTTCGCAAATTCCTGTTATTTTTCTCACTGCAAAAAATTCTGTTTCTGATAAAGTTCTTGGCTTTTCCGTTGGAGCAGATGATTACATCCCAAAACCATTTGATCCCCTTGAGTTACGCGCACGCATAGAAGCCAAACTCAGAAAAAAACAAAAAGATGCAACCCAATCTGATATCATCAGAATTGGCGATATTGAAATTAATAAATCGACACAATCCGTTTGCATCAAAGATCAACCCAACAACGAGCGAATCGAGCTCACCCCTATTGAGTTCAAAATACTTTTGATGCTTACAAAAACTCCTGGAAAAGTTTTTTCTCGAGATGAAATCTTAAGCCATGTTTGGGGTGAAAATATTCATGTCTACACACGATCTGTTGATACCCATGTGAGCAAATTACGTAAAAAAATTGCTCCGTTTTCAAACTACATTCAATCTGTTCATGGCAGCGGATATCGATTTCATATTGATAAAACAGACCCTTTAGCAAAAACTGATATCGGACTAAGTTCAAGACTCTATTGAGCTGATATCAGACAAAAGATTCAATAGGGTGATTCTCGAGCTCAAAAGGCCTCTTTGCTTGCTTTTTTTTGATCTTGGTATAATGTCAAATTTGTCTTTATCAAAACTTATTTACCAAGGAGACTTTATGAAAATCGATATTGGAATCCCAGAAAAAAATCGTAAAGAAATTGCTAATGCATTAAATCATATGCTTGCTGACACTTACACACTCTATCTTAAAACCCACTACTACCACTGGAATGTCACCGGCCCCATGTTTCGTACACTCCATCTTATGTTTGAAGAACAATATACCGAGCTTTGGGCTGCTGTTGACTTAGTTGCAGAACGAATCCGTACTCTTGGAGAGTATGCCCCAGGAACTTACAAAGAATTTGCAAAATTCACAAGCATCGACGAAGACTCTAACGTTCCTAGCGCCCACGAAATGATCCAAAACCTCGTCAAGGGTCACGAAGCCGCGGCTAAAACAGCTCGCTCTATCTTTGCAGCAGCAGAGGCTGGGCACGATGAGTCTACAATTGATATGCTCACGGGTCGTCTTGAAATTCACGAAAAAACTGCATGGATGCTCAGAAGTCTTTTACAAGATTAACCTAAAAAGCTATTCAGCATGACAAAGCATCTTCGACTTTT
>JBDHWX010000216.1:0-2772 GCA_039810365.1 Bdellovibrionales bacterium
TTGGCCAAATGCGTTAAAAACAGTTTTGTTCTGTGGGTTTTGAGGATTGAGGGTGCTCAGCAACGTAACATCTTCTTGATAGCCGTTACTTAAAAAACCAATGGGTCTTTTAAGTTCAATAATCTCTCCGCTAGATGTGTAAAATATTTTACCGTAATTTTGCACATCAATATCCTGAAGCCTTCCCCAATGATTTGTTCCTTGTTCAAAATAAAAATAACCCCTTAATCCCTTTAGCAAGTAAATAACTTGCGAACTATTGCTACTCGAAAGACCAACTTCTAAATCGAAGATGACATTATCTAAGGATTGACTTGAAAACTCACGAGCTTCGATAAGTTTTAGTAAAATATTGTCATATTGTTTTAAAAAATGAGAGCGATAATCACTAATCTGGACATCACCTAAAATCTGTTTTTCAAATAAAAGTTTGTTAATGGGATCTTCCCATGTTGTAAGATCTATTTTTTCACCTCGAACCAAAATGGTTTTGCCATTTTCTAATTTAATTTCTCTTGTGACTCCGCTATCAAATCCCAGTTTTCCAGAAAATGAAAAGACACCCCACCTTTCATTATTTTCAGAACTTAAAAGCCTTGCCTTAGGAGCAAGATAAAGTGAGCCTTCTCCAATTTGAAAGATGTAGATTTCTTGATTTTGTACCGTTGCCTTTTGATACTGAGCCTCAAGAATATCCGAGATAGAAACTGTTGTTTGCAACAGCATATCTGCAAATTCTTCTCGATACTGAGAATAAATTCTTTGAAAACTATCCGGAACCTTTTTATTTCGAACAAGCTCATCAAGAGCATGAGGATCCTTTTGATTTGCCATAAAAAAGAGTGGGGTATTTCCAGGAATAATCCTCATAATCAAGTCTTGATCTAATCTTAAAATGCGTGGTGGAAGTTTTTGTAAAAAACCAATTCTATTTTCGCTGATAATTTCATATCCCTTTCCATGAAACGGAAAAGCAACCACTGTTTGACCTTGATCTCCCAAAACCAAAACATAAGCAAATGGCGATGATTTTGATTTCTCTAGACTCTCAGCACGAAAAACCTTAGCCAAGACAAATTGCTCTATGGATATTTTATGCTCTGTTAAAAGGTTTTGAACGCTCTGAATATTGTTAGTTATGAGTTGAATTTTGGCTGTATCAAAAAAATCTGTTGTCTGAACTAGCGCTAAACGCTTTTGAGATATGTTTTGTTTTTGTAAACTTTGAACAGCCTCTTGATAATGCGTCAGGAGTGGGTTTTGCGTCAGCCCTTGAATATTAAACTGAGAATCAAATAAGCTTTTACAAAAAGAATTCCCATACACGATATGGGATTGAAATATAAGGCTTATTAAAGTAACAAGAAAAAATTGACGAAACCTTTGAAGAAAAAAATTGCTAGACATTTTTGAGACTCCCCTCTAAAGCCTCCCCCCAAAAAACATCTTGAGATTAAAAAGAAATAAGAAAATCAGATAGTATAAAAATTCTGATAGAAATATTTTCTTGGTTTAAGGTATGAATATTCTTATGTATTTAGAAATCTTATGGCTGCGATAATTAAATCTTAAGCCTTGCTTGTTTTTATAGCATCAAGTGCGGCTCTCAAAAAAGCCTCCGAATCTCTCTTTTCTTTGATTGCGATTTCAAAGGCAATTTTGGCTTGTTCATAGTTACTTCCAGCGGGCAACCCTAGAACTTCATAAGCATCCCATGTTTCGCCATTATATTGAAAAAGAATGTTTAAGACTTTTTCGTAGTGATCATTATTTTCTTGTTTTTGTTGAAAAATAGACTCAAAGCTTTCGGAATCAAGTGTGCGTTTATTTTTACTAAATTTTAATTTTGAAGGTTTTTCCATCTTTCTATCTCTTCTATAAAGAGCAAAAAGAATGATGACAAAAGCAATATTGAGGACTAAGAACCACTTCATATAACACTTACGGTAACAGGATAAACTATGGTTTTTCAAGCGAAACCCATCCCAGGGGTCAATCACATTATCGCCATTTCCTCCGGAAAAGGGGGCGTTGGTAAAAGCACAATCACATCTCACTTGGCTATTTCTTTAGCCCAAGCAGGCTCCAAAGTCGGACTTTTAGATGCCGATATTTATGGGCCATCGGTTCCTAGAATATTTGGAATTTCCAATGCCAAGCTTGAAGTGAATTCTGCAAATAAACTTATTCCTCTTGAGCGTTACGGCGTTAAAACTGTGAGTATGGGTATGCTTGTTAATGATCACCAAGCTCTCATTTGGAGAGGCCCTATGCTTTTTAAAGCTATTGGTCAATTCTTACACGATGTTGACTGGGGATCTCTTGATTATCTCTTAATTGATTTGCCACCTGGAACCGGTGACGTACAACTAACCCTTTGTCAAAAGGTCCCCATTTCTGCCGCAATTCAAGTTTCCACTCCACAAGATATGTCTCTTATTGATGTTTCACGATCCATTGATATGTTTCAAAAACTCAATGTTCCTGTTTTTGGCTTAATTGAAAATATGTCTTACTACCTCACTCCAAGTGGAGAGAGATTAGGACTTTTTCCAAAAGGGGAATTAGAAAATTATCTTAAACAACATGATATTGCAAAGCTTGCAGAAATTCCGTTTACTCAAGAAACATCTCTAGGGTGCGAAAAAGGTGAACCCATTGTAGCTTCAAATCAAGAAAGTACTGAGGCTAAAATTTTTAAAGATATTGCCTTTAAAATCCAAAGTAAATTTGTCTAAGTGACAGGACTCTTTTAAGAATCAGTAGACAAAA
>JBDHWX010000217.1:0-2716 GCA_039810365.1 Bdellovibrionales bacterium
GCTATGTCGAAACCGTTTTTGGACGAAAAAGATATACACCCGATCTCAAATCATCCAATGCAAGAATTAGAAGTTTTGAAGAGCGTGCTGTCATCAATGCCCCCATGCAGGGAACAGCAAGTGATATTGTCAAAAAAGCCATGATTCAAATTTTTCAGGAAAGTCCAATAAAAATGCCAAAATCCAAAATGCTTTTGCAGATTCATGATGAACTGATCTTTGAAGCTCCTGTTGAGTGCGTAGAAGCCTACAAAAAAGAAATATGTCAGATTATGGAAAATGTGGTGAAGTTGCGTGTTCCGCTGAAGGTGAATGCTTCATCAGGGCCATCATGGTTTGATGCCCACTCCTAAACTTTCGTATCTGTTCAAATACTGCGTTGTTCGGTCGCTCGGGTACCTCCCGCGTACACGCTCACTCCCTCACGCCTTGTCTTTGAATAGATACGAAAGTTTAGATTTTTTTGACTCTTTGATCGATTCAAAGATTTCACTTTATAAGTTCAAATACTGCGTTGTTCGGTTTTGTGGCTAGCGAATCCCTGCCGATAAAAGATCCTGGATATGTAAGAGCCCAATGGGGAGTTCGGGATCTTTTGCTTTTTTGTCGATCACAAAAAGAGTCTGGATCTTGTGTTGTTCCATAAGATGAAGGGCTTTTTCTGCCATTTCATTCAGATCAATGGTTTTTGGATTGAGAGACATAATTTCTTCTGCAACTTCAGTGTGGATATTTTTGGATGTTTCAAGTCTTCTTCTTAGGTCACCATCAGTGATAATGCCAATGAGTTGCTTATTTTTATCAACAACACCAGCAATTCCACGAACTTCAGATTGAGTCATTTTGAGGATCACTTCTTTCATGGAAGTCTGGGGGCTGACAAGAGGAAGAGTTGCTCCAACATGCATAACGTCTTTTACTTTTGTGAGAAGTCTTTTAGCAAGACTTCCACCAGGATGAAATTCTGCAAAGTTTTCTTCTTTAAAACCTCGGCGTTTTAAAAGAGCAATGGCAAGAGCATCTCCAAGGGCCAAGGCAGCTGTCGTGCTGGAAGTGGGAGCAAGATTCATGGGGCAAGCTTCTTCGGTGATGGCAACTTTTAAAACGGTCGTACTTGCTTTACCAAGAGTTGAATCTTTATTTTTTGTAAGTGAAATCAGAGGAATATTTTTACGAGAGGCATATTTGATAATATTAGAAAGCTCTTCGGTTTCGCCACTATTAGAAACAGCAATAATGGCATCATGTGGGGTGATCATACCAAGATCACCATGAGAGCTTTCAGCAGCATGAATAAAAATGGCGGGGGTTCCTGTTGAACTCAGCGTACTTGCAATTTTTCTTGCAATAAGGCCAGACTTACCAATTCCGGTTAAAAAAACTTTACCTTCACACTTTAGTAAAATTTCAACTGCATTAGAAAATTCATCTCCAATATCATTTTTAAGGTGTAATATAGCTTGAGCCTCGTTATCTAAGACGCGATGTAATTCATGGATGTCAGGCTTCACGCATGCCTACTTTCTGAAATATTTTTCATTTCCCTAATGGCTTTCATATTTTTTTTATTTTTAGTTTTATTTTTATCAAGCCTGGTAATGGCGGCTGCAATAAAGCTTTCAAATAGTGGGTGGGGATCCATGGGCTTTGATTTAAACTCAGGGTGAAACTGAACAGCCAAAAACCATGGATGATCTGGAATTTCAATAATTTCCACAAGATTTTCTTCTTTATAAACTCCAGAAAAGATCATGCCGTATTTTTCAAAAAGGGCTTGGTATTGATTGTTAAATTCAAAGCGATGACGATGGCGCTCAGAGATCATATCTTTTTTGTAGAGTCTTCTGGCAAGAGAATTTTTAAGAAGATGGCAGGTGTAAGCTCCAAGTCTCATGGTGCCGCCAAGATCCTTTTTATTTTTTTGATCATTCATGAGATCAATAACAAAATTGTGTGAATTTTTATTTTTTGTATCAAGAACAAATTCACGACTTGTTGCATCTGAAATACCGCAAACGTTTCTTGCAAACTCAATGCTGGCAAGTTGCATTCCTAGGCAGATCCCAAAAAACGGAATATTATTTTCACGAACATATTGAATAGCTAAAATCTTGCCTTCGATACCACGTTCCCCAAAACCTCCCGGAACAAGGACGGCATCAAGGTCAGAAAGAATTTCTTGGCAATTTTTATTATTGATGTCTTCGGAGTTGATATATTTTAGTATCACTTTTGCTTTATTGGCAATACCACCATGAACAAGAGATTCAATAAGAGATTTGTAGCTTTCTGTTAGATCCACATATTTACCCACAATGCCAATTTGAACTTGGACCTCTGGGTTTTTAAGTGTTTGGACCATTTTTTCCCAACCTCGAAGATTTGGGGTGTCACATTCAATTTTCAAACGGTTGACGACCTTTTCGTCAAATTTTTCCTTGTGAAGCATGAGGGGCACTTCATAAATCGTCGAGGCATCTTCTGCTCCAATGACATTTTGTGGGTGGACCGAACAAAAAAGACCAATTTTAGATTTCATCTCATGAGAAAGTGGGCGATCAGATCTGCAAATTAAGAAATCGGGTTGAATACCCACTTCCCTTAATTCTTTAACAGAGTGCTGAGTGGGTTTGCTCTTAAGCTCTCCGGAGGCCGCAATATAGGGAACCCAAGTCACATGAACATAAAGTGTATTTTCAACTCCAAAATCGGCCCG
>JBDHWX010000218.1:0-2710 GCA_039810365.1 Bdellovibrionales bacterium
ATAACCACCATATTTTCTTCTTGAAAGACCCAATATTGGTAAAATAATAGGTCCAAGAAAAAATATAACAAAAAAACAAAGAAACAATGCTAACTGGGCCCATGTTAAAAATTGATCGTCTCGCTGGCTCTCCCCTATTTGATTTTGTAACTCCGGTGGAACTTTCTTTATTAGAATACTTTGAATGTTTTCAATGGCCTTTAATACACCTTCTCCAAATTGGTTATTCTTAAAATACGGCGTCATAATATTACGTATAATGCGAGAGGCATAAATATCTGGAAGCTCTCCTTCTAGACCACTTCCAATTTCAATTCTTATTTTACGCTCATCTCTTACAACAAAAATAAGAATTCCATTATCTCGATGTTCTTTATTGGGGGCCCCAAAACCAATCTTCCACTGCTCAACAACTTGAATACTGGCCTGCTCTATGGCTTCGCCTTCTAGTGAGGGAACTGTTAAAACTTGAATCTGTGCAACTTGTGTCTGGTAAATATTTCGAATTAGGGATTCTATTTTATTTTTTTCACTTTGCGAAAAAAGATTTGCCTGATCAACAACAGGACCCATGAGTGTCGGAACCTGAAAAGCTCCTGCACAAAATGAGAATAAAAAAATAAATAAACTAAGATAACCTTTGGTCATTACATATTCACAGTAGGAACTTTTTCAACATTTGCCTTTTCTGCCTCACTCACGTCCCATTGAGGCATCTTTTCGTAATGATAAAAAAGACTATTTGTCCAACTATATGGGGGAACTGTCACTTGATTGTTATATTGATTAACAGACTGAATATAGCGCTGTCTTGCAATAGCAATTCGGTTTTCCGTTCCTTCAAGTTGGGCTTGAAGATCTCTAAAGTTTTCATTTGATTTTAATTGAGGGTAATTTTCTGATATGGCCAAAAGTTTTCCTAAGGCTTGCGAAAGCTCTCCCTGAACCTTTTGATACTCGACAAGTTTTTCAGCACTAACCTTAGAAGGATCAATATTCATAGCCGTGGCCTTAGCTCTAGCCTCTGTCACTCCGATAAAAACATTTTTTTCTTGCTTTGCAAACCCTTGAACAACATTTACAAGGTTTGGAATAAGATCAGTCCTTCTCTTATACTGGTTAGTAATTTCAGCAAGATCGGCTTCTACTTTATTTTTTGATTGTGGAATCGATTGTATCCCACAACCAGAAATAAAAAATACTGTTAAACTGAATAGGAAAAGTTTTTTTAACATTGTTCACTCCCATAAAATGGTTATTTGCGAACAAATTGTAAAACCTCTTCCCACTGTTTGTCACCCATTAATCCATTGTGACCAGCACCTTCTATGGGCATAAAAGTTACGTCTTTTGATGCAAAGGCTTTTGATAGATTTTTTCCAAGTTCAAAGGGTACAACCTTATCTTCTGTACCATGATGGATAAAGACAGGTACTGTGATATTTTGAGCTGCCACATCAGATAAATATTCATTACCCTTGGTTGAATCTTTGCAAGTCTGATCACTAAATCCAGTCTTTGCTTTAACAACCCTCCAAAATTCATCCCACGGAGATGTTAAAATAAGCTTTGTTACAACATCTTGATTTTTAGAAGTCAAAATTGTGGCCGGAGCACATCCAAGAGATCTCCCCCATACAATAATTTGAGATTGTGGAAACTGCATTTTTACAAAATTTATGGCATCTTGACCTGCCTGCAAGACACCCTTTTCATTTAGCTCTCCAGTACTTAATCCATATTTGGGATAATCAAAAATAGCAAAATTAACTCCCATGCTGAGAACTTTAGGAACCATTCCTATATCGCTTGCAATATTTTCGCCGTTACCGTGAAAATAAAGAACGACAGGTGCTTTTTCGTTTTGCTTGACATACCATCCATAAGTAAGATGACCATCCTGACCCGTAACTTTAAATACCTGCAATGGTGTGGGGGGAGGTTCTGGAATTTTATCATCTTTGTTAGCCGACTCATAAGGATACAGCATCCCCGAAACAATTCCATCAAGACAGCTCGTTAAAAATAAAAGTGGAAAAAACAAAACTAAAAGGCGCTTCATCCATGATGCTCCTGTTAAGATTTTAAAGTCAGTTGTACTAGATTATCACATCTCTTTTTTTTAATTGGGCTTCTTATATGAAAATGATTATTTATCGACCAATGTCAGATAAAATTCTTGTCCTAAGGCTTGATTTCTTTTTCTTGGATAAACTTTATCAACGCCTGCATTCCTTTTTTATAGCTTTCAACTCCCTCTCCAATAAATTGAGCAACACAGACTCCTTTGGTAATGGACACACGCCGAAAATCTTCTCTTTTATGGATGTCGGTAAGATGAACTTCGATTGTTGGCAATTCAATACTTGCAATCGCATCACGAAGAGCAACAGATGTGTGAGCATAAGCTGCAGGGTTAATTAATATTCCCAAAGCCTCTTTTCTTTTTTCATGTAAAAAATCAATAATACGCCCCTCATGATTAGATTGATAAAATTCAACAGAAAAACCAGACTCCTCTGCTAAGTCTTCTAAAATATCATTAATTTCACCAAGGGTTGTATGACCATAAATATGTGGTTCACGTTCTCCCAAGAGATTGAGGTTAGGGCCGTGGACAACTAAAATTTTTTTCATTACATAATTCCAATGGTTTGAATGGCTCTTTTAAAAGTATCTCGAGAAACTTTATCAACCACAAGTCTATTTT
>JBDHWX010000219.1:0-2655 GCA_039810365.1 Bdellovibrionales bacterium
TTGATCTTGCAAGGTGATCTTGAATTGTCCATTTTGTTTTTTTAAGATTTTTAAATATCGTTAGCGCAACATAAGATTTTTTGATTTTTCTTTGGCTAAAAAGTTCACCCACGGCACGATTGACACTTTGTTTTTTTGTTAAAAGAATAAGCCCCGAGGTATCGCGATCAAGTCTGTGATGAAGCCCCAAATAGGGAACAACGCCATCTCTTACGGTTAAGTATCTTTTTAGCCCTGCAAAAAGGTTGTCGCGGTCAGGATCAAGGGTAGAATGTGTTGGGACGCCTGCGGGCTTTTGGACCACAATAATTTGTTTATCTTCAAAAAGAATATCTTCATAGGAAAGATCAAACTCTACCTTGGGAGGCTTTTGAACCTTTTTGATATCTTGAATTTTAATGACGATAGAGACAAAGTCGTTATCTTTTAATTGAAAATTAAAATCTCTGCAGCTATGACCATTGATTTTTACAAAACCTTGATGAACATAGGTCTTAATTAATGTATCGGGAAAACGAATTTTTTTTTCTTGGACGATTTTTTGCTTTAAGAACTCGAAAAGGTGATGGGGGTCTTCTGCTTTTTTGGGAAACAAAAAATTTTTTTTACTCATGGCTCCCCATCATTTCTTGATATTCAGCTAACAACTTCTTTGTTTTGTAGTGAAACCGAGATACCATAAACACAGACGAAATCAAAAGTCCAAGTCCAAGTGCACCCCATATACCAAAGGCATAAAGTTTTGCATGAAAGGCCAAAAAATAAGCTAGAGGAAGAGCAATAATCCAGTAAGAAAGAAGAGTTGCAAGAGTCGGGACTTTGACATCTTGTAGTCCCCTTAAAATGGAAACCCCCACGGCTTGAACACCATCAAATACTTGAAACAGTGCTGCAATAACAAGGAGCCGTGATGCCAGTTCTTGTACGCCTAGGTCATCGATAAAAATTGTAGGAAGTATTTTTCTTAAGAATAGTATGATAAGTCCCAATAGAATTTGAAAACCAATAATAAAACCAAAAGATGCAAAACCTGAGATGCGAAGTCTTGGATAATCAAGTTCTCCTTTAAGTTGCCCAATGCGCACACTGGCTGCAAACGAAAATCCAAGGGGAAACATAAAAGCAAGGGATGCCACTTGGAGGGCAATCTGATGAGAGGCCAGAGTGTTGGTGCCAAGCCAGCCCATCATGATTCCGCAGCTTGCAAAGGCTGCGACTTCAAATAAATATTGAAAGCCACTAGGGATCCCAATGCGAGAAATATTTTTTAAGGTGATGGGATCAAGTTTATGATCAGACCAGAGGACTAAAAACTTTGTATAGATTTTTGATCGTTGAATATAGAGAAATAAAAAAATCACAACAGCCCAGCGAGAAATGAGTGTTGCAAGCCCTGCACCATAGAGTTCGAGTCTTGGAAAACCAAAATAGCCGTTGATTAATATGTAATTAAACAAAAAATTTAAGAAGAGACCTATACAGAGAAAAAGCAATGGAGCTTTGGGGTGAGAAAGTCCTTCTGAAAAGTGTTTTAAAACAAAAAACAAAACGTAGGGGCAAATCGACCACACGATCGTGTGGTAATATGAATAACTTAAAGTTAAAACTTCGTGTGGTTGCTGAAAAGCGCTTAAAAATGGGGTGAGGGCTTCAAGCCCTAAAATAACAAGAAGAGATAAAGTTAAAACATAAAGAAGAGAATTATTTAAGAGTCTTCCGCAGTCCTTATAGTTTTTTGCTCCAAAGCTTTGGGCAACCAAAACAGAAACAGCAGAACTCACACCTAGGACAAAAATCATGGGGATATTGACGACGTTATTAACAAAAGCAGAAGCACTTAAAGGGGCAGCCCCTAGTCTTCCGATCATAAGGGTATCAATAAGACCAAAACAGTTTTGACCGAGCTGAGAAAGTACAATGGGAATTGCAAGTTGAATTGTTTCTTTAAGCTGCTGACGTAATGGTGAAGATGCCATGAAGGTCTCTATATGAGGCCTTCATGGTTTTAAGGTCAAGAAGGATACTTAGTGTAGGTATTTCTTTCTCATCTCATCATAGTGAAGCTTTTGAAACTTACCCTTACGGCTACACATAAGATTTTCGATATCAAGTTGGTAGTTGACCATTTCTTCGTTGTCGCTGTCATAAAATTCAATATAGCAGTCTTGAAAACCGACAACATGACCAAACTCATGGCGAATTGTCCATTGAACATCCCACTCCGTTAATGGAGCATTATCGTCCATAGTAATGGTGTTTCCGGCAAGGCCATTAACGTGTGGTGTGGTTTCAGGGACAAATTCCACGTGGATATCGGCATTTGGGGTAAAGTTAATTTGTAACTGCCAGTTGTTCCACTTCCACTCATCTTCAATATTGGTTTTAAGATAGTCCATTACCTTTGGAGTAGTGGAACGAAAAGGAACCGTGGTGAGATTTTCATTATTGTAGGTCCATGTAAAATCATGGCGAATGCTAGAAAGATCAAAGTACTCATCCCAAAGGTTTTGGGCGCCAGGATTGTAGTGTTGAAAAAGTGCAAAGGCTTGGTTGCTTTGGATGGCTTGTGCGACCTTATTTTTACAAGTATTGCTGTTTCTTTCGGTGTTTGTGCAGATTTGTGTGAGCCAAGTTGAAAATTGTTTTTGATCTTCT
>JBDHWX010000220.1:0-2546 GCA_039810365.1 Bdellovibrionales bacterium
AGGGAAGAGTTCTTGTTTCTTTTATTAAAAATCTTGAGGATCAAGATACAAAGTATGTTGTTATGACAATGGAAGATGAGGCAAGTGAAAGCCAATACCTTTTATTTTCATTTCCTACAAAGGATTCAAATTTGATTGATCGTTATAGGCAAGGAGAATCCCTGGATACCATGTCCTATGTGCGAGAAGAATCACACTAAGAATTATCTGGGTACAAGAGTTAGATCGCCCCTTGCAATTTCTTGTGTTGTTGCGAGCTCACCTAAGGGGCCATCTTGATAAATAAAAAAGAATATGTCTTGTGTTCCTGAAAATTCAAATGTTACGTCAAAAGAAGCTCCAACAATGAGCCCATCACTTCGATGGGGGCTACGGACATGATCCTCATGTGGAAGAATATTGATGGGTAAAAGCCCCTGAGTTCCATAAACAGAGTATTGAGAAACGGGTGTTGAATTTGTGCAAACTTTTAGGTTGTAGGTGCTGGTCGTTCCTGAAATATGTGAAACCTGTAAAGAAAGGGCGCCACTATAAAAATTAGGTTTGCAATTTATAACTTCGGCGACTTTCCCGCACGACAAAAGAAAAAAATAAAGTATAATATATGTACTTAAGAGTTGAAGTTTTCTGAAGAGCAATGATCTTTTTTTAGATTTTGGTAACATGAGAAGATGATAATGTCTAAAATAAAAAATATGAAGAAAAAAAGTGTTTTGTTGATTTTATTAGTATTAGCTTCGTGCTCCCATAATCCATTCAAAAAAAATGAATCAATTTCTATAAAACTCAAAGGGCTAGAGGGATATGAAGAGAAATATACGGTGTTTTCTCAAACACTAGTAGAAAATATCAAAGACGATCAGCTCATGAATCAAAAAATAGAAGTAGTTGATTTTGATTTATTCAATAAGACAACAAAGGTCAATGATTCTGGAATTCATATCTCCTCAACGACAACGAGAAAAGAAGGCAGTATGCAGCTTCACGATATGGCATATCCAGAGCTCAATGAGAGAATTGATTTTGTGTACAATCAAGAAGGAGAAGTTCTTAAGGCGGGAAGCTTTCTTAAAAATTCATTATTTTTTTTGCCACCAATCCCATTGCCTAAAAAGGCAATACGTGTAGGAGATCATTGGGATTATGAGGGGAGATGGACAGCTCCGTCCTTACAGGGAACAATGAAAATTAAACTTCAAATGGAGCTAAAAAAAATTCTTCCCTGTTTTAGCAATGAAAAATGTGTTGGTGTTCAGTGGACTGGCATTGTGAATCCAGATCAGGGACAAAAGTTTAATCTGCCAGTAGAGAGTGTCATTCAGGGTTATGCGCTCTATCGTCCCTTGACGGGTAGTCAGCTATGGTCTTACACGAGAAATATAGAGAGCTTTTCTCTTCAGAATTTAAAGTTGCGAGTCTCTTCCTGTGTTCAGTCGATTTTAAAGTCTGATACAAGTGGACTTAATTCATTTGTCAAAAAAGATCCTTATTGTGATCCAAGTAAGAACGAACTTGCATACTTTGAAGCGCCGGAAAAATATTAACTTAACTCTGCCCACGTATATCCATCATCGTGATTGGAGATATCGCTTCCTGCTTGCCATTTTTGAATATAAACACTTCGAGAGAGATATTTTCTAACAGTTTTCTTAAGAATATCGGAACCGTGTCCATGGATAATTTTAATACGATCAACCTGATCCTGAAGAGCTTTGTCGAAAACCTTTTCTAACTCCTCTATAGCCTGATCGGCGGACATTCCGCGAATGTCGATTTCAGATTCTTCACGGTGAAGAACTTGCTTTTTAAAATGACTCTGGACGGGGTGTTGGATGGGCTGGGATTGAGATGGTCTTAGATCTTTCCACAGAACAGAAAGACGCATAGAGCGAGAAAGTACCGGGATTTCTCCTTTGGAGTTTGCGACTCCCTGAATAATTCCTTCTTGCCCAAGACTTGTAATATAAATTGCTGATCCTGGAGGATAAAGTTTCGAAAATTCTTCAGCAGATGAAGCTATAGGGGCTTGTCCTGTTGATTTGATAACCTCAGGAAACTGTGCCCTTGCTTTTGTAATACTTGGGTTGGCACGAAACTCTTCAATAATTTTTTCTAGCTTGTCTTCTGCACGCTCGATGGCTTTTTGTAAGTAATTTGATTTTTCTAATTCAAATTTTCTAACAAGCTCTTTATAATGATTTTTTTGTAATTCCGCAATTTGGCTGTCGTTTTCTAATTTTTTTGTAAGCTCGATGACTTGTGCTTTGTATTGGTCAAGCTCATCAAGGTCCTCTTCTCGTTTTCTAGACTCTTGTGAAAGATAACCCATGGCCTTTTGAATTATACTTTCGGGAACCCCCACAGCGCGGGCTGTCTTGATAGCAAAAGACCTTCCATGAATTCCCATAAAGAGTTTATAGGTAGGGTGGTCTAAATACTCCATGCTCCCACAGATAATGGGGGATTCTTTTGGCCAGACTTGTTTGAGGGGGCCAAGGTGTGAAGTGATAATTCCATAGACACCATTTTGAGCGTAGTGCTCTATA
>JBDHWX010000221.1:0-2527 GCA_039810365.1 Bdellovibrionales bacterium
GAAGTTTTAGATGGCTTTGATAAAGATGAGGTCTTAAGACTTTCTGCATCCCTTGAAAAATCAAGTGAACATCCCTTAGCGCAAGCCGTGGTTGCGGGAGCAAAAAAGCAAGGGCTTTTTCTTGAAGAACCAGCTTACTTTAAATCCGTAACTGGCATGGGATTAGAAGGTAAAATTTTAGAAAAATCTTTGCTTGTTGGTAATGATAAGCTTTTACTAAAAAATGGTATTAATCCACAAAAGCTTTTAGATATGGCCATTCCCCTGCAAGAAGAAGGTCACGGTGTGATACTCGTTGCAATTAATAATAAGCCTGTTGGAATTCTTAGTGTGCAAGATCCGATTAAAGAAAGTTCTAAGCCCGTTATTGATTATCTACATTCTAAAAAAATAAAAGTTGTCATGATTACAGGGGATAACAAAAAAACAGCAAGTGTTGTTGCAAAAAAATTGGGTATTGATTTTGTAGAAGCAGAAGTTTTACCAGAAGAAAAAAATAAAATTATTAAAAAATTTCAAAACCAAGGTGAAGTGGTCGCCATGGCAGGAGATGGCATTAACGATGCTCCGGCTTTAGCCCAAGCTGATATAGGTATTGCCATGGGAACAGGTACTGATATTGCCATTGAAAGTGCTGGTATTACCTTGGTAAAAGGTGATCTTTCTGGAATTGAAAGGGCTTTTAATTTAAGTCGTGCGACCATGAAAAACATAAGACAAAATCTCTTTTTTGCCTTTGCTTATAACGTTCTTGGAGTCCCCGTTGCAGCAGGAGTGTTATTTCCATTTTTTGGAATTCTATTAAGCCCCATGATTGCAAGCCTTGCCATGAGCTTTAGTTCTGTCTCGGTCATTGCCAACTCTTTAAGACTCAGAAAAGCAAAACTTTAAAAGAAAGTACCAAGCCTTGAGGTGTGACGTTGCCAGCAACGGCGCGAGGCTCAAGGCGCTACAGTATGTTTTTTGACCCTCACCGCGTGATTCATATTGGTTACAAAAGCCTACTTTTACAGAGGAGATTCTCTAAAAATTAGCGCATCGGTTTTCCTAAAAATAGCTGCACCTTGTATGGATTCTAGAAATTGTACTAGAGATTCTAGCCTAACTCCAAGTTTTTGAACGCATAAAGAGGGAGCAAGATTTAAACTTTGCATATTGGCTTGGAGAGTTCGGGCTCTTCTTAAAATATCTTCTCTTGAGGCAAGATTTCTTCCATAATTTCCAATTTCATAGACAGCCCTCTCTATTGCATCAATGGCTGCTTCTAATTGAAAAGTATCAAGACGATCACACTGTGTATTGATTTTTTGATTACATCTATAATAATGCATCTGAGGATCGAGCCTTACAACCTGAACCAAACCTACAAGATCTTTAACATCTACGGATTTTTTTTCTATGGCTAAGTTTTCTGAAATCAAAGTATAAGAATGAAAGGGCTTTTTCCCTAAATAAGAAACAACAACCGCTCCCGGCTCCAGTGCTGGGACTTCCCTACAATAATTTGTAAGATAAAAATTCATTTCTTCTGTAGAAACAAATCTTTTAACTTTAAGATAATTTTGTAAGATCAAAGTTGTTCCATGACAATTGAGGCTATGAGTAAATCCGGGAACCTGAAGATTTGGCATATAAGAATCAAGCTTTTGTCTGATCAGATTGGTAATATTAATATCCAAAGCATAATTAATATCACTTGGAAGGCTTTCCCCTGCCCAATTTGCAAGAGCTTGCAAACGCTCTTTTTTTGCAGGTTCATCGCTTCCTATCAAATAGACTTTGTCTTGGTTTCTGTAGACTTGAATCTTAGGAGTTTTTTGAAAAAAATAACCTATATCAAATGGGATTTTTTCATTATAAACCAATGGGTTAGCATAAGCGCCTTCAAAACAAAAAAGGCTAATAAATATAAACCGAACTATAAAGCCCACTTTAAATCCTCTTTTAAAGCCCCACTTCACTTCCTCGCCCCACAAACTTCTTCCTATATGCCATATAGGATTGTGCTATTATACATGACATCTCGCGTTTCAGAAATTGAGCATGAAAATATTACATGATTTTATTAAAACTCCGTTATACAGACGATGTAAAAAGACAATCAAAAAAACTCCATACTAAGGGCCGGAACAATCTCAGCAAATGCCACTTTGTCTCCTACTATTTAAGAAGTTTGAATAAAATATTTATATGGTATATCGCTGCCCCACCTATCAAGTAACACTTCTCCTCTCCTTAACTTTTATTTTAATATCCCACACCTCCTATTCACAAACAATTCCCTCTACAACTTCTCCTCAACCCCTATGCCTAAATGTTATCGTTTCCAAAAGTAATAAAATTAAAAATAATTTTTCTAAAAAAAATAGTTTAAAAGATATTCACGAATTAGAATCCATTATTTTATATTGTGGTGGCAATAAAATAGATTCTAGGTGGAATTCTAAAACTGGACTGCGGTCATTTTTTGAGAGTCGAAGAACCGATAGTGACGACGTAACGACCGGTTGATTTCTTCTTGTACTTT